>NZ_CAWMYC010000050.1:0-10752 GCF_963872035.1 Scytonema sp. HK-05 | reverse complement strand
GTTCGTTTGTGGACTCTTCAAGAATCCCCCGGCTTTTAGCCGTGGGGAGTATCAAATCCAAATTTCCTAACTGATTGATATACAACGCTGTGCGGTTTGAACTCAAACGCTCATCCCGTAAAGCCGCCTCAACATCTCTATAGCGTGTCAAAACCCAGTATCCGAAAGATTCGCTATAGTGAACCGGGTCTTCTTCACGCATCCGTTTGAAGAGTGGATAGGAATTGACCAAAGCGGATGGTGCAAACAGATCATACGTTGGCTGCTTTGCTTTTGCTGCCGTATTCTTGTGTTGTGAATTCATTTGCTTAATCTCCATTAGGAGTGAACTAAAAAAAATTTAGGTAGTTACGCTTTAGCCTCATATTATGCCCGGTTAAAAACTTATCATTAAGGGGGCAGGGGGTAGCGGGAAAGAAAGTTTTAAGGTATTTTAACTACTTCATGCATTGGTAACAAGCTAAAAACGAGTTAATTTTGTCAATACACCTAAATATATAAATTAATTTATATAGGAAGGGCTAATAACTAATAGACATCTTACAAAAGTATGATTAATAGATATAGCAATCCGCGCAGGATTCGTGAAAAACAAGATCCCCGACTTCTTATAGAAGTCGGGGATCTGAAGGGTAAATGACTAATAACTCATGACTAATGACTCTTTAATTCAAGCACTACATCACGGACTGATCGTATCTTGTCAAGCGCCTGTTGAATCACCACTGCACGAAGCAACGGTTATTGCAGCAATGGCGCAAGCTGCTGTCAACAATGGTGCTGTTGGAGTCCGAATTGATACTCCTGCTCATATCGTTGCTGTCAAACAAAAAGTAAAAGTTCCAATTATTGGACTGTGGAAACAAGTCGTATCTGGTTATGACGTATACATTACACCACAGTTTCACCATGCTGCTGCTGTAGCAATAGCGGGAGCAGATATCATTGCCATAGACGCGACTACCAGAAATCGCCCCGGAGGTGAAACAATGGCAGATATCATTGCCGGAATTCATCAAGAGTTAGGCAAAACAGTTATGGCAGATGTAGACACGATTGAGGCAGCAAAAGCAGCTGTCGCGGCTGGTGCAGATATTGTGGGCACAACTCTTTTTGGCTACACTGACTCAACCAAGCATCTTTCTCCCCCTGGCTGGGAACTCCTCACCCAAATGGTTCAGCAATTAGAGGTTCCAGCAATTTGTGAAGGTGGCATATCTTCACCCCAAATGGCTAGTCGTGCTATTGATTTAGGAGCATACAGTGTTGTTGTCGGTACTGCTATTACTGGTATTGATCATCTTGTCAAAGGATATTTGACACTCCTCAGCCGTCATGCTGAGAATTCTTGCTTCAACCGTCCTCTCTAGATACCCAAATGCGAGCATTCAAATATCCCCAGTAGAGGCAACACTTCGAGACATGGAGCAGCGGTTGCAACTCGCTTTGGCGGCGGCTGACATGGTTGCCTGGGATTTAGATATCAGAACCCGCCAAGTTGTCTGCTCTGAAAGTGGTTTAAACAGACCGAGTACGGTTGGCTTGACCGGAATTTACGCCCGCAGACTGGAAGGAGCCGACTCCCCAGGATGAGGTGGGAAGAAATCACCAGACCAAGGAAGAGCGAAGTTTGGGTAAGTATTTTAGAGCAGGCTCGCCACTCAACCCGATTATGGGTTGGACAACACTGCTTCGCAAAGGTAAGTTAGACCAAAAGACAACGGATCGCGCTTTGGAAACTATCGAACGCAATGCTAAAGTACAAATTCAATTGATTGAAGATTTGCTCGATGTCTCCCGAATTTTACGGGGTAAAGTCAGTCTAAATATTTGCCCGATTGACCTAGCAACAGTCATTTCAGCAGCAATGGAAACAGTGGGTTTGTCGGCTGAGGCTAAGTCAATTAAGATACACACAATGTTTGAACCAAATTTGGGGAAAGTTCTGGGCGACTCAAGCCGATTGCAGCAAATCGTTTGGAACCTGCTGGCAAATGCGGTGAAGTTCACACAACAGGGAGGACGGGTGAATATCCGACTAGAACGCGTTGGACACTACGCCCAAATTGTAGTAAGTGATACAGGTAAGGGTATTGAGCCTGACTTTCTTCCCTATGTGTTTGACTACTTCCGCCAAGAGAACAGTACCACAACCAGAAACTTTGGTGGACTGGGGTTAGGGCTGGCGATTGTCCGTCATTTAGTCGAACTGCATGGCGGAACAGTCCAAGCAGACAGTAAGGGCGTTGGTGAGGGGGCAACCTTTACAGTGAGACTACCGCTGATGCCAACTCAACCACAGGCACTCCAGAACGAGACACAGCCTGAGTCATGCCCGGATTTGAATGGCGTAACGGTGTTATTGGTAGATGACGATACCGATACGCGGGAGTTTGTCACCTTCTTGCTAGAGGAGTATGGGGCGAGTGTAACAGCAGTGACAAAAGCCAGTGAAGTACTCACCGCTTTAACCCAGTCTCTGCCAGATGTGTTCCTTAGCGACATCGGGATGCCGGAAGTTGACGGATATACGTTGATACAACAAGTCAGAACTTTGCTGCCAGAACAGGGAGGACAAATTCCAGCGTTAGCGAAGCTCCTCCGAAGGAGGCTCGCCCTAACCGCCTATGCAGGGGAAATGAACGAAGAAAAAGCACTTTCAGCGGGTTTTCAAAAGCATATTCCTAAGCCAGTCGATCCAAGTTTGTTAGTTGAGGCAATTTCTCACCTACTCCTACCCGCCGGTTCGCCGCTAGGCGTGAGGGCAAGGTAAAATACCAATTAAATAAACCGCTCCTGAGCCAAGGACGCCAAGAAAAAGATAGGTAATCTTGTAGCACCGAAGAAAGCTGCCAATTGCACGCGTAGCGTGTCCAAAGCAGATAGGGCGATCGCTAATCAGCAGAACCGACAGCAGAAAATCGGCGTTGCTGAATTCAGGGATGATTCTTGTGGGGTAGGCATCCTGCCTGCCCAAAAAATTCAAGGGACGGGCAGGACAGTTCAACTGTCTGATCCGTAAACTTCCCTGTTGTATCTTATGATTGCATCGGAATCGTAAGCAGGCTGCTGAGGCAGAGCAAAAGGCTGAGTACCAGGCTGCGGCGGGCAAAGCGCTTCCATCTCGGAGACTGGCTTCGCTGGGGCGATCGCGCTGGGATCTCTATTATCCTCACCCACCTGAAACGTCACCATCATGTCGCAATCTTCATGCTTGAGGTTGTGGCAGTGCATCATATATATCCCCTCATGGGGACCAAACACACCTGCAACTGTTGCTGTTTCTCCAGGTTTAATAACAAAAACATCTTTCCAAGCATTCTCCTCGTAAGGCTTAAGTGGTATTTGTTGTCCAGTGTTGTCCGTACGCTTAACAATCTGTAAGTCACTTAGATGAATATGCACTGGGTGAATTTCTTCGCTTTCGTTGCGTAGTGTCCAGTCCACACATGTCGGGTTGGCACGATCAAAAGCAGGCGCACAAGCAACTTTTTCAGGCCATCCCTTGTCGTTGATTAACCATTTCCCTGTTTCATCTGAGCATGTTACAGTCTGGCTCTGAGCGAATGTGAGTGTGAGTTCTGTCGGACACTCACTTGACAATGCAGCCAAATTGACTTTAGGGCAGTTCTCAAAACGCTTAACAGACCTTAAGAAATCTGGAACAACACTATCATCAGCAACAGGCTCTGGATTAATGTCGAAACGTAGAACATTTCTTGGAGCTCCAGATCCAACACCTACAACTTCTAACTTCAAATAAGCTTGAGTTACACCACTCTCAAATATTTCGTTAAAGTCGATAACGAACTCATAGCGTTCTCCTACGCCCATCTCCAGATTATCTACATTGACGGGATTTTTCCGCAAACCACTATCTGTTGCAATCACTTGCAGAGTTCGATTATCAGCTTCATTATTTACTGGAGCAACAGTATTTACTGGAGCAACAGTCACTTTAAAGATGCTTTGACTGACAGCGTTCAAGACTCGGAAGCGATACTTGTGTCGCTTCACATCCATATGGGGTTCTAAGGCACCATTGACAAGGATTCGTCCTCTTCCTCTTCTACCTGGGTGTTCCTGTAGAATGAGCGGTACATCAAATTCCCCATCAGTGAGTTGAGGAAGTTTATCCCTCTCCCATTGATCCTCAACAATGTACATACCCAACAGACCTTTTTTCACATTGTCCAAAGTTTTGTGAAGTGTATGATCGTGGTACCAAATTGTCGCAGCACGGTCGTTGGGATAGACGTAATCCTTGTAATAATCTGGCGGAATATAATCTTCAGCGTAGCCATCGTATTCTGGTCTGGAAGCCATACCATGTAGGTGAACTACCGTCTTAATAGGCTCCCCATTTGCTTCATTACCCAGTTTATTAATGAAGCGGACAACTGAATACCACACTTTTTTATCCTTCTGTAAATCCCCAACTTTTTGTCTAATGAGGGGACCGGGCGTGGTTCCGTTATAACCCCAAATGTCAACTAGTTCTCCCCCAATGCTTTGCTGACACTTCTTGATTTCGATTTCGTAGTAATCTGTTGGCATTCCATTGACGCCATTTTGAGTGCTACATACGGGTTTGAGAACAGGTGGAATGGGTAGGCTGTTCTGAAATGGTTGGTGTGTTCCTGGAGTTGGCGTCGCTGGACAACGTTGTTGGGCTAATGCTTGACGTTGGTAGCTCAAGGGCAACAACAGGGAACTGCTTCCAACCAACCCTAGTTTAATGACTTCTCGTCTGGTTAACATTGCTACAGTGCTTATTGGCAATTCAGTTAAATGAAAGCATAGCGAGACTGTTATCAAGGGCTATTTCATCTTTGATTATCTTTGTTTGGGGATATCCAAATGATGCAAGGTGAAAGTCTCGCTATTTTGGAGTTATTAACTTTCGGGGCTATTTTCCCCAGTTGGCTTAACAAATACAATGCCACTCATCGATTGACCGTGGATTTTACAGTAATAAAAGAAACCAGCGTCATCGCTTGGGCTTGAGAAGGTAAACTCAAATTTATCATCTCGTCGTAAATTTCCAGAATTAAACAGCGGCTCTCCCTCATCTCGGGTGACGGTGTGTGTCAAATTACTCTCATTAACCCATCTGACTGTATCGCCAACTTGGATCGTTACATCTTGTGGCTCGAATTTAGTACCGATAATTTTGACAACTGTAGGCTCGGCTGTAGCTAGCGGCTTAACAATGACATTGCCACTCATTGATTGACCGTGGATTCTACAGTAATAAAAGAAACCAGCGTCATCGCTTGGACTTGAGAAGGTAAACTCAAATTTATCATCTCGTCGTAAATTTCCAGAATCAAACAGCGGCTCTCCCTCATCTCGGGTGACGGTGTGTGTCAAATTACTCTCATTAACCCATCTGACTGTATCGCCAACTTGGATCGTTACGTCTTCTGGCTCGAATCTAGTACCGACAATTTTGACAACTTTAGTTTCTGCCATTTTAGTACTCCAAAATCAAACTAAACTACGTTGATTTTTACTGGTGCAAATGAATCACCCGGCTCTCGCCCTCGCCATCTACAGTTAATCTGTAGATATAGATTCCACTGGGGAGGCGATCGCCTTTATCATCCGTTCCATCCCAAACAACACTTTTTGAGCCAGCACTTTGTTCGTTTTCATCAATCAGTTTGCGAACCTGCTTGCCAAAGCGATTCCAAATATGGATTGTGACTCTGCTAGCAGCCTTCGCTAAGGTGTATTCAATGGGAACGGATTTGTCATACTCCTTCGGCGTCACTGTCTCCAGAAATCGGGTGGGGACAACTCGCTCACCTAAAACAGCTGCTCTAGGAGCTTCAGAATATTTGTACACAGTTTGACCGGCAGCATAGCCAACACTGACGGGATTGCCTAAAAAGCGAAATCGATTAATAAACTTGCCAATCTCATCAGCATTTTCCCAGGTTTTGCCACCGTCACGAGTGACACTGCTAGTTCCTTTCTCAAAATTTTCATCTCCCCAACCACCAACCCAACCTTGGGTTTCATTAATAAATCCGACACCTTCAAGGTTGGCATTTCCTTGGACGGGTAACCTTACCCAACTCTGTCCACCATCTGTAGTTTTCAGAATTGCAGCTTCTTGGAAATTTTCTAGAGAGACAAACCCAATTTCGTCATTGAGAAAGTGAATTTTCCACCCCCACTCTCCTTGGGGAAAAGACAGATTCTCGACGCGATTTTCCCAAGTCCGTCCGCCATCCTCTGTGTAAAGAACCACTGGTGTCAAATCCTTATAGTCGGGGTTCTCTTTGTCAGAAATACCGCCAACAACCCAGCCACGCTCTGGGGTAGGAAAATAAACGTCTATTAAATTTGAGGCATATTGACTCATATCCCAGGCGGTCCAAGTTGCCCCGCCATCAACACTTTTCATCATGCGGGCAACTTGATCGGGGAAGTTAGTACCGGAAGCATAGATTACCGAATCATTGACTGCATAAAGACCACAAACTGCTACCGGAGCTTCTTCAGGGATATTTTCGACAGCCTGCCAATTCTCGCCACCATCGATTGTGTGATACAAACGCACTTCGGGTGTCAGTGTTCCTACCCAGCCCTTTAGAGGATTTGCAAAACTGACACACCGCAAATAAACTGCATTGTTATTATTTGTGATCCTGGCTCTAAATTTGATATCCCAACTAGCACCTCCATCTGTAGTTTTTAGAACATGACCGTCGCTATTGACAGCCCAAGCCACGGAAGATTCAATCAGCCATATATCGTCGTACCTTGATGAAGCTGTTGGGGCACTAGTAGGCGACCACTGCAACTTTAAGTTTGTTAGCGTCATAGAAAGAAATTTTCTCCTGTTACTTTTCATTCGTCTTAATAGCTTGTAGTTGTTCAATGACAATGCCATTTGAACAACCCATTATTTCGGGACAAAGCCGCACTCCCTCAAGGTGTGTGAGCGTAGCAGAAGCGATTCAGGAAGCAGGGTGATTTCACGCCACACGAAGCACTCTCGTATCGTTTGCTGGTGTTGTCCATTGGTCAGCTCGCGATCAGCACGCAGCAACCCACGCAGGATAGTGTGGTACGTCAGAAAATTGGGCGGGGATAATTTACCCCAGGTCAGTGCTAAGAGCCGTCCTAGGTAATCCCTTGCTTCAAGTAAGGCTGTCTTGAATTCAGCCTCATTCCCTGCATAAGCGGCTGCAAAATCTGCTTGGATAGCCTCCAAATCTTGGTTGCGTCCTGGTCCTGAAGTTGAGCGGTCTGCCAAGTCCTGAGTGATCAGGTTCCGCTTCAATAGCTCCTTCTGGAACACCTCGACCATGATGTCAAAAATACCACCAGTCAGTGGAAGCGAACGGTCATGGGGTTCCACTCCAACATCAGACATGCGCGAATAGTTAAAGGCAATGCGAATCTGCCGGCTTTTATCAAGTTCGCCAACACGGTTTAGTTCGTTGACGGTAAAGAGGTTACCTTTGGTTCGCTCTAGAAGATAATCTACAAGTGAATTAAAGTGTAATGACGCGACAATGGCTACAAGATCGCCAGCAGACTCGTGCATTCCACGGTAATCAATGCGATCGTCCCCCGCGCTCATTGGGACACCGACCTCCGCAAAGATGATACTGTGACCCAGCTCGTGAGCAAGCACGTCGAAGTTCTCGCAATACGGCCGTGAGTGATCAATTCCGCCTTGGGGTCTACGACCATACCCAAACTCTAAAAAACCATAGCCGGACTGGGCATTGTCCCATTCAATCAGAGGAATCAGTTCTAAGCGAGCAAAGTCTGATTCAAAGTGCCACTCGATCTTGTGTCCAAAGTAGTCCTCCCAAATATCGAGGACGCGGCGGACGGTGGCGTACATGGTTGCGCACGAGAACTCACGGCTGTCCGGGTCCAAATGGTCAAAATGACCGTCTGGTCCTGGTTTAACAGGCGGATTCTTAGCCCCAAGATAGGGCGGGCGCAAGAACGGCGAGTAGGGCAGCTTGTTAATGGCATCAACAACGTACATCCGATCATCAGTAGGACCGGGCTGGATCTCGTTGGGTGGCACAGAGATATGAATAATTTCCGGTTGAGGAAATATATCTAGAAAACGTGGCTGAGGAAAAATGCGAAAGCGAGTTCCTGTATTCTTTAGAGCGGCATCAAGTTGCATTGACATAATTAATCTCCCAGATACGGATGTTTAGGATAGCTAGCAGTCAAACGGTCTAACAGCTTAGTTGTTCAGCAGCTTATAGACTAAGTTGAAATTTTATGAGGATGCGCGGATCGCGAGAGTTATTCATCAAGTACCAACAAACAATCCCAGGTTATAAATCCGACAATTCTATCCACAGTCAAACCTTTAGTTTTTTTAAATAGCTCAACAACCGCTTCAGCATGCGGCTCAAATTTGAGTCAACTGTTGAAGGACCGTAGTTAAGATAGTCCCGGCGTTCTCACACCAATTTAACAGCATCATCTCTGCTGCTAACACCATAGAATAGGTCGAGCTTGAGTGGATACTTATGTGATATCTGTCAGTAAAATCAACTCATGCACTTCTGGAATATAAATTGCAAAAAATGTTAACAAATTGCTCAAAGATTGAACCCGAGGCGATCGCCGCTTGCGGCACTGGGCACATGGACAATCGCATTCAGCAAAATATACAAGGCGATGCTCTCTCTGGGAGCGGCGCTTTGCGCCATCGCAATTGCAAATGTGCAAGTGTATGGCTCAATTATTTGAGACATCACTTGAGCAATTTGATTGTGTGCTTTCAGCTTGAGGATGAAGTTAACATACCCCACGTAGCCTGCTTAAAGCATTCCAAGTTTGGGGACCAATGATTCCATCGACGGACAAATTTTTATCGTTCTGAAAAGCCTTCACTGCTGCCTCAGTTTTCGCTCCAAAGTTGCCATCAGTTGCTCCAAGAGCGTATCCGTTGACATCAAGCCGCCGCTGAACTTGGGCGACTAGTTCACCAATAGAGCCACGGCGCAGTATTGGCAAGTCAACAGGGTTGTCAGCGCATAACGCTTTCCAAGTCTTAGGTTCAACAATACCATCTGCTGTTAAAAAGACCTGGCATTGAAAGTTTTTAACAACTGCTTCAGTTTTGGCATTGAATATGTCGTCAATGTTAAAGCCTGAAACACCTGCATCTGCAATTTCACTGTTTAGGAGAAGGTCTTTCAATGCTCTAACTACTGGACCAGTAGAACCAACCTGAAGAATAGGTTTGTTAGGAACTGAGCAAATGTCCATTGAATTTTTAGTTGGTCGCAAAAAGTTGTCGAAAACGAAGTCGGCAATGGCTTCACCTGCCCGTATCCCTTGGACTTTATCAAATTGCCAGTGGATTCCTAGGTAGATTCGACTCTGCCCATTTTCGTCAGATGCTTGGCTAAAGCTATTGTACGAGCGAGGCAACAGCGGTCGTACTGTGCCATCAGCATCCAGGTTCTGACCGTTGAATTCATCGGAGACAAAGGTAAAGGGGATTGTATCTGTGTCGTAGAAACGCTTCAGAATTTGAAACAAGGCGGCACCAAAAGTAGCGTGGCCCGATGTGTATGCGGGAAAATTTGGTGTGAAGTTGCGTTTACGTGGGTTGTTGGTGTTTGGGGCACCTAGGGGTGTCCAGTTCGAGTCGCCATTGCTAGCTGGGTTGCCATCTCCTTGCTGGCTAGGACCAGTGCCGGGGTCAGCTTCACGAACTCCAAGAATGGGTCGCCATAAGTTGTAGAAGTACTTGGTGTCCCAACACTGGATTCCTGCATCAGCCATAGCAAGATTCACAAGTGCAAACAGGCGAGCGTTTTCAACCAGCCTGTTCCCTTGCTCCTTAGCAATCTGCCGTGCGATCTGGTTGTAGAGACGAGGTGGAGTACCTAAACGCGGCGTACCGTCATAAGCCCAGAAAATACCAATCACCGTCTGCTCGTCGGTACGGTCAGTGGGGGTTTGGTTACCGTCACCGCCCTTGGTTTTGATTTCATTGAAGGCGTCCGTGTAGTCATCGCTGATCAATGTAGGAGGAGGGGGAGAGCGGAAAGCAGGAGTGCCCTGACCGCCATTGCGGTTCAAGGTAAAGGGGGTGACAACACCCCACCGAGGCGTCAAGAACCCTTGACCGGGGTTGAGTGGGTCCTCCCGGTGCTGACCTGGTAAGCTCCCTGGTACGTAATCTTGATCCAAGTTCGAGTTGTCGTTACGCCGTGCGGCAATAATTTGGCTGGCGACTTCAGCACCTACCTGGCGGCCTTGCTCCTTAGGCTTGCCGTCAGGAATCGCTTCAAGCGCCTCAGTAAGTGCTTTCTGGAGGAAAGCCTTTTTTTGACTGGGGTACAGGTGGGCAAGAGTCTCGAATGCTGCTTGAGCAACCGCCGCTTCGACCGAGGCTGTACTAACCTCAGGGATGCTAGTTAGGTAGGGCGTGAAGGACCCGTCGATTGAATTGACTGCGTCAAAGATAGCTGCATGTGCGATCGCCAAAGCGCGGGAAGTCCGGGTAGGTCCGCCTTGGTCGGGGCGTTTCACAATATCCGGCGTGTGATCGTTAGCCACCACCTGCAAGGCAACACTATTCCAGTGGAGAACTGCATCAGACATGGGATTTTACCTTCCATTTAATTTCTTAAAAAATGTGGAATATTGAAGACATCACTTAGGATGACTTAATAGCTTCAAGAAAGCTAATACCAATTCTTTATGAAGATGCATAGAATATTAAAAAACGAACCGCCAAGA
>NZ_CAWMYC010000049.1:0-10826 GCF_963872035.1 Scytonema sp. HK-05 | reverse complement strand
TATACCTTCGTTTAATTTTACCAGAATGTATTAGACCCAACTGAGAACCGCTATAGTTACTGCACCTGAAACTTTAACTCTCAAATTGATGTACAGTCAAAAATAACAAATAAAAATAACAAATATGGTTGTAAACTGGATTGCAAACCATCATCACAGTATCCAGAGCTATTGTACTATTTACTAAAAAACTTTATTGTCTACTTCAAGTCAAAATTGTTCAGTTAAAAACTAAAACTTTATTGTTGGGAGTACATAGTGGTTAACCGCATCATTGCTCTTTTCAACCAGTCTGGCGGTGTGGGAAAGACAACTTTAACTATGAACTTGGGATACCATTTAGCGCAGCATCATCCTAACCGAGTGCTGCTGATTGATATGGATCCACAAGCTAGTTTGACTACCTTTATGGGACTTGAACCAGAAAATTTAACAAAAACGGTGTATGAAGCTGTTGTTGGTGAAGAACCTTTGCCCATTCATCCAGAACCAATTTATGGGCTGTCGCTTGTTCCATCTAACATTAACTTAAGTGCCGCTGAGCTAGAATTGGTAGCCGCCTTAATGCGAGAAATGCGACTCAAAGATGCGCTCTCACCCATATTGGATAAGTATGATTTTATTTTGATAGATTGTCCTCCAAGCTTAGGCATTTTGAGTGTCCTTAGCTTAGTTGCTGCCACTCATGTTTTAGTTCCGATTCAATGTCAATTTAAATCGTTTCAAGGAACAGATTTACTATTAAATACAGTGGCGACACTTCGTAAAGCAGCAAATCGTACTCTTGGAATTGCGGGTTTTGTTCCCACTTTGTACGATGGTCGCACTGCTCAAGAAAGCAGGACTCTTAAAGCAATCTCCGAACAACTATCACCACTTGCTACTGTTTACGAACCAATTCCTAGAACTATTGCTTTTCCCGATGCTAGTGAAGCCAGACTGCCTTTAGCGCTATCTAACCGCAAACATCCAGCTGTTGCTGTATTAGAAAAAATTTCTTTAAGTTTAGGAAACCTGAAGTAAGTGAATACTACCAAAAAAGACCAACCCTATACCAGTAAGTTGAAAGGTGTAGCCGCTTTGCTTGGAGAAAGTGCCTACCCAATAGAAGACGCTGTACTTTCGCCGCAGACAGTTGCCATTACCTCCATAAAACTGTCTAGTTCTCAACCCCGGCGTTACTTCGATCCCGAAAAGCTAGAACAACTAGTACACTCTGTTAAAGAACACGGCATCCTAGAGCCTCTTTTAGTCCGACCCTTGGATATAGGAGAATATGAACTGGTTGCAGGGGAGAGACGCTACCGAGCAGCCATGAAGGCTGAACTTACCGAGGTGCCTGTTGTTGTTAGGAAGCTGAGCGACAATGAAGCTTTGCAGCTATCACTTGTTGAAAACTTGGTTCGAGAAGACCTGAATCCCGTTGAGGAAACTGAGGGTATACTCCTGCTTTTAAGTTTGAAATTAAACCAGAATGTTGGTGAGGTGGTTTCACTTCTTTACAAAATGCAAAATTCGGCGAAAGGCAAAGTTACCCAAAACGTTTTGGGTAGTGAAGATTCAACGAAAATAATAGCTATGTTTGATGCTTTGGGCCTGATATCGTGGGAATCTTTCGTCAGCAGTCGTCTACCGTTACTAAAACTGCCAGAAGATATACTAAATGCCTTACGTCGTGGTGAAATTGAATACACTAAAGCAATCGCGATCGCTCGCGTTAAGGACTCAGAGGAGCAAATTGCACTGCTCAAAGCTGCCCTAACAGAAAATTTGTCGCTAACTCAGATTAACGAACGCATCAAAGCATCTCGTCAGGTTAAGGGGCAGCAAAATTCTCTCTTAACTCGTTATAAAGAAGTATCAAGCCGATTACAAAAAGCGAAAATATGGGATGAGCCTAAGAAACAAAAAGCTTTGGAAAAACTACTTGCTCAGATAGAAGCGCTTTTGGATGAAAAGTAAATGGGAGGAAGTGCGCCTTCTCTTAGTGTTTACTTTCCGCAAAATAAAACGCCAGTATTTCCCATAATATTTCGCTATCAGCAGTACCTCTGCATACAATTCATTATCCGATAGTCAAAAAAGGTACTACTAAGCGGAAAAAAGAACAACCTAAGTCGGCTTGACCTTTAAGTTTTTCGCTTTTTGAGATGTGTAACTTGTAAACGAGCGTGCTGCTGGGTAATTTTATCATGTGTTAGTCTAAACTCCAGTTTGTAAGCAAGTCGTACTAAGGTTTGAATTTGGATTCCACTTTAGTTGGAGCCAGTCTTCCATTTTAAGATGGACTGATTGATCCATCACTCTGTTGTGCAAAAGTTTCAACTCTTAGTGGACGACAACTTAGAGCCAATGGCATATATTGAATTTATGCAAACATTCGGAATCCGAAAGATAAGCCATTTCCCGGAGAAAGGTTTAAGCAAGTGTTTGCTTCAGGTGAGAACGAAATTCTGGTCTTCGATAACTTTGATGGTTCAGTTGCCGTTCTCTATAGCCTTCAAGAGTCCTTTCTGATTTCAAACCTGAATCATGTCTTCCATACCAAGTTGCGTTCAAACATGTCATTCTGACCGTTTGCCTAGCGTGCTGCAGGCATAGGGAAGAATCTCGCAAGATGCTAAGTGCCAAGGGCACACGCTGGTTTGTAAGTTTTTACAAACAGGCTGCGCCAACACGAAGTGGCGCTTTGCGCTTACCCTTCACGCTTCGTTACGCTTAGCATGAGAACTTGTTTTTATGGCTTCAACTTAGTACCAATTCGCTTAGTGGAGTAGAAGAATCAAGGACTTGTGGTTTCAGAACTGGGACTAAGCTGTACAGGGATGTCTGATTTCTATTGTGGACGGGATGATCACTTTGCGATCGCCACCATTCGAGGTTTTCACAATCTACAATTTCAAATCTGAAATGGTATCAAACAAGGTTGATGACTCATTAGGGTAGAAAACCGAACACTCAAAACTACAAGAGGAAATTATGAAAACACTACTGAAGCGATTTGCATTAGTGCTTGGTTTGATGACTTGTGTTTCAGCTTATCTCGTCTTACCAGCCTCGGCTGACTCTACTGCTGGCTTGTTACTTAGTTTGAAGTGCCAAGGTGGATACAACGTTAATGTTTGGAAAAGGTATAATTCGGGTGAACTTCTCTACCGTTCTACAAGTCCTCAAGGTAATTTAAGTTTGGGCAACGGAACTGCAGACAATACAGGATCAGCTCAAGTGTATAAGTTTAACAATGGCAAATATGAATATCAGGTGCTTGGTGGTAGGGGTGATCACCAAGGGCTAGGGAGTTTAGAGGTGTACAAGAACGGTCGCTCCATTATGAGTCAAAGTTGTACACCAAATGGATGAAAGGCGTTCATGCAATCATTGATCGTGTGTTAAAAACTTCCGAAACTTTACAAGCTACTGGCTCAAACCGCCACTGATACTACCAAGTCAAGACGGTGAATCTCGCTCAACTTGCCACCGCGTTTCCCGATTTAGCAAAAGTGGAATTGCATCTAAATTTAGAATCTTGTTTTTGACCCGATCCCCCAATTATGCCGCTCCGAAAACTCCAATCATTTGATAGTTCTGAAACACTGCGAAAACTTCAACGCTTAGTTCAACTTAGCGATACTCCTCTAGTACGAGTCTCTACCGCTGCTTTAATTCGCTATCAGCTATGGGTCATGGGAATTTTGTTTGTGGTGACGCTGATCTTTGCTATCCAGAACCCTGCTCCTTGGCTGATGATAAAGCGAGAAGTGGCGATCGAGTTCTTCTCTGCTGTTTCACAATCTCTGGCTGCATTATTAGGGGTTTTAATTGTTTTTCTGACAGTAACAAGCCAATTAACTACCCAAAGGCGACTGGATGACTACCGTGCTCTGCAAACGCAAATTGAACAACTGATCCGTCTGACCGAGACGCTTCCTTCCGAATTGGGTGTGTTTGACGAAATATTGGTGGAGGTAATTAACTATTTAGTCCCTTTGCAAATGAAGGATTTCCCAATTTGTTCATCAATAGCCAATGACGAACAAACAGTAATCCTGGGAAACCTACTAGCAAAGTTCAAACATGAATCGGCTGAAAAAGAACAGCAACTTCCTTTACCTGCCCGTCTTCACCTGCAACAAATTCTGCTGATTCTCAATAACATGGAGGAAATTCTTGAGGGGTTCCTCATGCTCTACAACCGCATCTTGGAGATAGGACGGTTTATTCTTGCGATCGCTCGATTGTCCTTTCTGCTCGGAATTTCACTTCTCTTTCTCCTGCTATTCGGCATTGTTGAATTACAAAACAATTTTCCGGATCTTAGCCTGCCGATAATTGTCACTCTGGCGGTTTGGGTATTGATTGCCCTTTTGGAGTTAGTGAGCAATTCCTGGTTTGTTTATAAAAATCTCCACGGTCCTTGGAGTGGCTCAATCCACCATTGGTACTACCAATCCCACTCAGATTTACCAAGGTGAAAAATTTTAACCTTACTAGGGCTTACGTACTGTACAAATTGAGCATTATGTGTATAAACGCGCATTCAATAGGAAAGCGACCACAACTTGTAGGGTGAGCAGTGTCCTAAACTTATGTCAGGATCATCAGGTTTTACGATTCACTGCCCCGAAGTTCCCGAAGACGGGAAGCCCGCTTACAGGACTTCTCTCCACCCTACAGTCGAAAAAAGGAAACCTATATTTAAGGACTTTTGTTAATGCGTAAATCCTAACTTAGGAGAATTAAGAAATAGGATTACTAAACAGAGTAAACAAAGCCAAATTTGTGTCAATTTTCGTCTCAGTTTATTAAAAAAATCACAATGGCTAGTAAAAAATCATCTCGCGTGTGGCTGATTACAGGCACTTCAACGGGTTTCGGCCGTGCCTTAGCTGAAGCTGCTTTGGCTCAAGGCGATCGTGTCATTGCAACCGCTCGCAATATCAGCCAAATTCAAGATCTGGAACACAATTATCCACAGACCGCTTCATCGGTTCGCTTGGATGTGACCGACCAGGCAAGTATTCAAACTGCACTGCAAAGTGGTTTAGATGTGTTCGGAAGAATTGATGTACTTGTGAACAATGCGGGTTATCCATTGCTGGGCGCAATTGAGGAAGTGAGCGACCAGCAAATCCGCGACCAATTTGAAACTAATGTCTTTGGCCTTTTGAATGTCACTCGCGCCGTCATACCCACGCTCAAGAAACAAGGCTCAGGTCATATCCTAAATATGTCTTCATTGGGTGGACGGGTTATAGTGCCAGCGATGGGACTTTATCATGCCTCGAAATTTGCAGTTGAAGGACTTTCAGAGTCTCTGGCATACGAGCTTAAACCCTTTGGCATTAAGGTGACAATCATTGAGCCAGGAGGCTTTAATACTGATTTTGCAGACCGCTCTTTAATTGAGGCTCATCGGATGCCAGAGTACGATTTTCTTCGAGAGCAGATGTTCCAGCATACTGCAGATTATATTCGTGGTGATGCCCCTACGGGTGTCCAGGCAATGTTGAAAGTCGTAGAATTACCTAACCCACCCCTTCACCTGGTCATCGGACCCGACGCCCTGCCGACACTCATCCAAAAACTTTCCTCGGATATTGAAGAATATCAGCGCTTTAAAGATATCTGGCAGGCTTCTACTACTAACGGGAGCAAGGCAAAAGGCTTTCCTGACCTCAGCAAGCAGGTTTAGGGCAATTTTATGTTCCGTTCACGGTCTGCTTCTTCTATGGGTATTGCGAACTTAATCCTATAAAATTTGATTTTCAATACTCTGTTCCTTCGACTATGGGGTTTTTAGCATGAGCAAGTTGAACTGTTTTGACACCCACCCCAACATTGGCACGTATCTTGCTGAACTTCTTCAAACAATCGGGTTGGAGCATTATTTCACTGTCCCTGGCGATTATAACCTGGTTTTACTCGACCAGATGTTGAAAAACCCCAATTTGAAGATGATCAACTGCTGTAATGAACTCAATGCAGGGTATGCAGCCGATGGTTATGCCCGCGTTAGGGGAGTGTCGGCAGTGGTAATTACGTTCACTGTTGGGGGTTTGAGCCTAGTTAATGCGATCGCGGGTGCCTATGCTGAAGATTTACCCGTAATTGTGCTTTCCGGCGGACCTAATTCCAACGATCGCGGTCAACACCATCTGATTCATCACTCCATTGGCAACTATGATTTCAATCAGCAATACCGCATTTTTCGGGAAATCACTGCCGAAGCCGTAGTGATCCGGCACATTGAGGATGCCCATCGCCTCCTGCATCGTGCTTTAGAAACAGCGATCCAGAAACGCAAACCTGTCTACATTGAAATTGCTTGCAACTTGTTCACTGCCCCCATCCCCCAGTCCGTGCCGTTACAACTCAAACGTCATGTCGAAAGTAATCCTGTCGCTCTTAAAGCTGCTGTTGAAGCGGTTGCTGCTAAGCTCAATCAGGCAGTTAAACCCGCCTTAGTCGCTGGGGTCAAATTACGGGCTTTTGAGGCGATCGCTGCCTTTCATAAACTCGCTGACTGTTCCAGCTACGCCGTTGCAATCATGCCGAACGCTAAGGGCATGTTTCCCGAAACCCACCCCCAATACATTGGCTGCTACTGGGGTCAGGTCAGTAGTCCCGGTTGTGCCGAAATTATTGAATCCTGCGATGCTTACCTTTTTGCTGGTCCCATTTTTAACGATTACACCACCGTAGGCTGGTCTTCCCTAGTCAACCCCGAAAAACTGATTGAAGTTCAGCCAGACCGGGTGATACTGGCTGGACAGGAATACGCTCAAGTCTATATGCAGGAATTTCTCACTGCCTTAGCTCATCAAATTCAGCCCAATGACAATTCCTTCAAAGCTTTTAAGCGCATTCAAGAACAACCTTCGCCCCCTCAAGCTCTGCAAAACGACGCTCCTTTGACGACACGGGTTCTCCGGGAACAGGTTCAGGGCATCCTGACAGAGCACTCTGCGCTGTTAGTGGAAACGGGGGATTCCTGGTTCAACGGGCAGAAAATAACTTTGCCAGATGGATGCTTGTATGAGTTTCAGATGCAATATGGCTCGATTGGCTGGGCAGTTGGGGCATTGCTTGGCTACGCTCTAGCGCTAGGTCAGCAGAAACGAGCGATCGCCCTGATTGGGGACGGCTCTTTTCAATTGACTGCCCAGGAAGTTTCGACCATGATTCGTTATGGGCTCAATCCAATTATTTTTCTAATCAATAACGGCGGCTACACCATCGAAGTCGAAATTCACGATGGACCATACAACAATATCAAAAACTGGGACTATGCCGGTCTAGTGCAGGTCTTCAATGCGGGTGAGGGCAACGGCTGGAGTTGCCGGGTGCAAACGGTCGGTGAACTGGTTAAAGCCATCCGTCAAGCTCAAGCTCATGAGGGGCTGGCTTTGATTGAATGCATGATTGATCGGGACGATTGCACCAAAGAACTGCTCGAATGGGGTAGCCGCGTCGCTGCGGCCAATAATCGCCCCCACCAGATTTAATACCAATTCAAAATTCGCTCATTCATAAGGTACGGCATTAAGAAAGCCTAAGATAACGAGGGTTTGGGAGTTTGTATCTGTCGCATTCTTTTTTCACCTTTGGTATTAATAACTACAGAATTAACCACAACTAAAAGGTAAAGCCATGCTTGAAACAACCCTGAATATTAACTCATCCTTATCTCAACTGCGGGGTTCCGATATTCTCCACAATCCCCACTTGAACAAGTCTACTGCCTTCACAGCAGCAGAACGTGAGTCGCTCGGCTTAGTCGGACTCCTGCCAGAGGGACTGGAGAGCGAGGAAACTCAGATCCAACGGGTCATGCAACAACTTGGGCACAAAACTACCGATCTGGACAAATATATTTATCTCTCCGCCCTACAGGATAATGACGAAACCCTGTACTTCAAGACGCTGATGTCCGATCCAGCCCATTTTATTCCTTTGGTCTACACCCCAACGGTCGGGGAAGCGTGTCAAAAGTTCGGACACATTCTCCGGCGACCGAAAGGGCTTTACCTCTCAATTAATCGCCGGGGACAAATCAAGGAGATCCTGCAACATTGGGCCGAACGGGATGTGCGCTTTATTGTCGTTACCGATGGCGAACGGATTTTAGGTTTAGGGGATCTCGGTGTCAACGGTATGGGCATTCCCATCGGCAAGCTGTCTCTTTATACGGCTTGTGCTGGTGTGCCGCCTCAGTTCACCTTGCCAATTACGCTAGATGTTGGCACCAACAACGAAAGTCTGCTGAGCGATCCGCTCTACCTGGGCTTGCGACAACCCCGCGTCCGAGGTGAAGACTATGATGCTTTCATTGAGGAATTTGTTACGGCAGTCCAAGATGTCTTTCCCGGTTGCTGCATTCAGTTCGAGGACTTTGCTAACATTCATGCGATTCCGATTCTGGCTCGCTATCGCGATCGCATCTGCTGCTTTAATGACGACATACAGGGAACAGCAGCGGTAGCAGTGGCGGGAATCCTTGCTGCGCTTCGCCTGACGGGTGGGAAAATGTCTGAGCAAACCTTCCTGTTTCTTGGAGCTGGTTCGGCAGGTACAGGCATTGCCAGCTTATTAGCACAAGTGATGATGCAGGAAGGACTATCGGCAGAACAAGCTCGTGCCCGATGCTGGCTGTTCGACCGCAAAGGATTGCTCCAGTCAAACCGGACTGACCTGGCTGAGTTTAAGAAACCCTTCGCCCATCCTCACCCCCCTGTCGATAACTTTGCTGCCGCAATCGCCGACCTCAAACCCACCGCAATTATTGGGGTAAGCGCCTTGGCTAAAGCCTTCAACCAGCAGGTGATTGAGACAATGGCTCGGGTCAACCAACGTCCGATTATCTTTCCTTACTCGAACCCCACCTCGCACTCGGAATGTACCGCGGAAGAGGCATACAAGTGGTCCGAAGGGCGAGCCGTATTCGCCAGTGGTAGTCCCTTTGCACCCGTGAAGTATGGCAACCAAACTTTTGTTCCTGGGCAGGGCAATAACGTCTATATCTTTCCAGCAATGGGCATGGCAATTTACGCGACTCAGGCGAAGCGGGTCACCGATGAGATGTTTATCACCGCAGCGAAGGCTTTAGCAGAGCAGGTGTCACCCTCCGACCTTGAGGTTGGGCTAGTCTATCCACCGCAGTCCGAAATTCTCAAGACATCTCTGCATATTGCCGAGAAAGTTGCTGAAGTCATCTTTGCTAAAAACCTGGCTGGGGTGCCAAAACCAACCAATCTGCATGCCTTCATTGAATCGCAAGCCTATAAACCTGAATACAGAAGCTTTGTCTAAAGCTACTGCCCAGTGGTGATTTATTTTGTGTCAATTTCGTCGTCAATTTATTAAGAGCAATTAGCATGACTAGTCAAGAATCGTCTCGCGTGTGGCTGATTACGGGTAGCTCAACAGGCTTTGGTCGCGCTTTGGCTTCTTCAGCCTTAGCTCAGGGCGATCGCGTTATTGTAACCGCTCGTAATGTCAGCCAAATCCAAGATCTGGAACACAAATATCCGCAGACAGCTTCATCAGTTCGCCTGGATGTCACCGATCAAGCAAGCATTCACGCTGCTGTGCAAAATGGTTTAGCAGCATTTGGCAGAATTGATGTGCTGGTGAATAATGCGGGCTATGGATTGATGGGTGCTGTTGAGGAAGTGAGCGACCAGCAGATCCGTGACCAATTTGAAACCAATTTCTTTGGTCTGTTGAATGTAACTCGCGCCATCATTCCCACGTTTAAGAAACAGGGTTCTGGTCACATTTTGAACCTCTCTTCAGCAGGCGGACGAATCACACTGCCAACGATGGGATTGTACCATGCCTCTAAATTTGCAGTGGAAGGGCTTTCAGAAACGCTCGCGCAAGAGCTTAAACCCTTTGGCATCAAAGTGACGATCATTGAGCCAGGAGGCTTTGATACTGACTTCGCAAACCGATCTTTGATTACGGCAGAGCAAATGCCAGAGTACGATCCCCTGCGAGAGCAAATCGTCAAGTTTTCCCTGGAGCATCCTCGCGGTCATGTACCGACAGGTGTTGAGGCGATATTGAAAGTGGTGGAATTACCTGATCCACCCGTTCATCTAGCAATTGGTCCCAACGCACTACCGATGCTTATTCAAAAACTTTCCTCAGATATTGAAGAATATCAACGCTTTGAGGATATTTGGCAGGACTCCACCGCCAACACAGGTGAAGCTTGGAGCTGGTCCAGCCTGAGTAATCAGGTTTAGGGCGATGATACATTCCGTCTGTATCAGCAGAATCTTTCGCTACTGCCAAGAATACTCAATGGCGAACACCTTCTCAGATTGAAAAGGAGCTATTGAACTCACCGTTCGCGTAATCGAGAATGAATTTGATGAAATAAGGGATATGTGAAGAAGTAGGCTTTCCAAAAACAGGCGATCGCTATGGCGTTCCCAAATGTCATGACAAAACTTGTTGCAAGGACTTGCTCACCGTTAGCTTCTTCGCCGTAAGCCCCGCGCTATAACGGTACTCCGTTTAGCGCCGGGATTGCTCTGGCGGACAAAAACGAGGTGTACCCGACGCATTGTCCCCTAAAAATCAGCCACACGAGTGTTTTGTGGATCTGTGTTCCAAGACGAGTACTCGTGTTCAGTAAGGCTGGCTGATTTTTTCGTGTAAGACCCCCGCCCCAACCTATGCTGAGTGTCGGTTAACGCGGGAGTGGGGTACCCTCGTTTTTGTTATTTTCCGGGATTTTTAACGAGTCAATGAGGTCTTCAATCCCACCTTCCGCACCCTAAGTGTCACACATCAAAAAAAGCCGCCCAAGTAGTACG
>NZ_CAWMYC010000048.1:0-11055 GCF_963872035.1 Scytonema sp. HK-05 | reverse complement strand
AGGTGGTGAATCTTCCGCTTTCAAGCCCCACGCCGCGATAGCTGGGGTTAGTGACCATTAACTCACTCGTATGTCAACCTCCTGCTTTCACCTTTGAAATTTTGTTTGGTTACTTACCACTACTCTTTAACAAGCTTCATATGTTTATCAACAGCGCTGCTAAACTGCTCGTAAGAAGAAACTCCTACAATTGTTTCTGCTAAGGAACCATCAAAGAAAATTAAAACCGCTGGAATGCTGCGAAGCCCGAATTTTTTGAACATCGGCTTGTTGTTATCCACGTCTACTTTAACAACCTTGGCGCGACCTTTGTATTCCTGGGCGAGCTTATCCATTAATGGACTAATCAGGCGACAAGGACCACACCAAGTAGCAGTAAAGTCAACAATAACAACTTTTTGTTCACTTAAAAGAGCATCAAATTCGCTTTCTTGAATGTAAGCAACTATCTCAGTTTCACTAGACATTTCTTAATTCCTTAATATCGAACTAAAGTTTTAGTAACAAGGTGACTCTATAAACTAATAGTACGAGCGATTGCCCACTTTGCAACAGAACCATAGTTGACAAGTCGCAAGTACGCTCCCACACTGCCCTCAACTACCCGTTTCATCGCGCGTACTGAAAAACTGCGGTGCCTCATTACCAGTTAACTGGTAAGAAGTCCACGACGTTGACGGAAAAATCGCCCCGAAAGTACTGGTATACAAAAATCGCAATCTTTCATAGGGCATCTTACGTCGGAGTGCAGATTTTTCGCTCGTTTTTACCCAACCCCACAACTCATATCTTCGCCAGCGCTGCTTTTCGATATCTGCACGATAACTACGGCTCTATTCCTTCATCAATCCAAACATCAATTGCTGTTTTTACCTCTAATTCAGTCACGCTAGACCATTCTTTTTCGTTAATAGTTGTTTGAAATACCGCCCTTTTACCGTGACCAACTTTTTCTATTGCGTGTCCGCGATACATTTTTTTAGGCTTAATCATTTTTATTGACTTTATTGACTATTTTAACCAAAATATAGCGGCTGCCATGTTGGTTAGGACAAAGACCGCTACGGATAGCTGTAACCAGCCGCTCTGTTAAATTTGCCAATGTCCTAAGCTGTTTGACCACGGCTATACTATAAGCAAAACTCAATGCAGTGAAGCTACAATCCACATGAAGTGCGATCGCTATATAAACCTGTTACAAGTTTGTTAAAAAACTTACCTCGAAAAACTCGAAAAATGCACCGTACGGACTCCGGTCAAACTCCGACTTGCCTTTACAGTCGCCTAGCCATGCTCAAAATTTGGCGATACAAGATTAAATTGCGTTGGCGGTCGTTGTTGCGGATGCGATCGCACAGTTTGTCATAAGCTCATATCAGCAATCGATGGATTGATCGATAAAGCGATCGCTCCACCGATTGGTAACGCCCAGTCGTAGCTCGTTACGCAAGTCCAACCAGCTTGGCGCTTAGTTCCCACATGCGATCGCCTTTTTCATCATCGCGGGCTTGAGGAGAGACCTTTTGAACAAAGGACTTACCATTTTTCTTCTGTCGATTCCCCCAGCTCCAATAAGCACCAGATTGTTTGTACTCGGGATCGGCTACCACCACTGCGACTCGCTCGCCAGCCAACTCCTGAGACACGTACCCCCCGGTGATGTACTTTTGGAATTTTGGGAAGAGTTTCTGAAACAGGGGATAATGGTTGCGGAATAGTGGCGTTTCTGCAACACACCCCGGATAGAGAGAGGTGAAGGTAATCCCGGTGGATTCGTGATAGCGTCGATGCAGCTCTCGCATGGTCAGCACATTGCAGACTTTGCTGTCCTTGTAAGCCTTAACTGGTTCAAACTTCTTGCCATCAATCATCGAGATTGGCTCTTTAAATCCTGCTGCAAAGCCATCCAGATTTCCTAAGTCCGGACGCGGCGGAATCTTGCCGCCAAGCTCGTCTGGATTGTGCGTCACGGTTCCCAAAATCACCAGCCTCGGATCGGAAGAGGATGAGTGCTTCAGGTCTTCAAGCATAAGGTTACACAAAAGGAAATGACCGAGGTGATTTGTGGCAACGCTCAACTCATATCCTTCAGGCGATCGCAACGGCTCTTTTAGTAAAGGCATATAAATTGCGGCGTTGCACACCAAAGCGTCTAGGGACTTTCCGCTTGATCTGAAGTCCTTGACAAACTGTCGAACACTTTCTAAAGAAGCTAAGTCGATATGCATGAGCGTGTAGCTGTCCTGGGACATTCCCACCGTTTGGGCAGCTTTTTCAGCCTTCGCTAAATCCCGACAAGCCATCACCACATGCCATCCCCTTTGGGAAAGTGCTTTCGCGGCGTACAAACCGACCCCTGAGGATGCGCCCGTGATCACGACCGTTGAGTTCGGATGTTGTTCCATTCTGTTCAGACTTCGTTGACTGTCGTTGACTGTCTCTATGATCTCACACCACGCTCACCACCAGCGTTGATTTTTCGAGATGTTCTGCGGTTATTATTGACACTCCGTTAACCTAAGGTTGGGGGTGAGTCCCATGCTTAGGTTAACGGATGACCTTAAAAAGAACACAACCTTAAATCAGTGAACAGTGAACAGTGACCAGTGACCAAAAAACTGATAACTGATAACTGATAACTGTTAAAAGAAATCAGCCATCCAAGGAGATGCGCCAGCAAATATTTGAGTTGCGGCTGACATGGCTGTTTCTGTAGCATCCAGTTGTCCTGCAAGCTGCAACTGCTGTGGGGTAAATAAGCCCGTGTACAGAGGTGCCAATCCTTTAATGTCTAGCTTCATCTCGCCCTTTCCGCCGCTTGTGACTTCACCACGTCCATTGGCAACAGACAGAATGAATCTCCCATTGTTTTCAGCAAGCAGATCATCTTGAATTTCCAAGTGCAGTTCGGCTTGAATTCCTGGTGAATAACCACGCTTTTCCAAAGCTGTACTCACATTAATCACGCGTAGCATCCAACGCTTGGCAGATTTTTGCTTGGCAGTTTGTTCTGGCAGGAGTAAAGTTAGGGAGTCGTTAGCAGATCCTCTCCATCGCACATATTTGATTTGGGAGCGATGATTGGCAAGAAAGCTCCACAAAGTTTGTGCAGCAGCGGTTGTGAGAACTGTCCAATCCCTCAGCCGTATAGAAGAGCCATCTTGGTTTTGATGCTGGCTGAAGATGATGTAGCCTTGGGGTTGGTCTGCATAACCGATAAGATAGGCGTAGACTGCTTCATTCTCATCTGGTCTAGATATGCGCTGCCAAAGACCTTGGTGTCGGTCTAAAAGTCCATTATTGAGTCTTGCCTGATGCGAGCATCGCCTCACCCAATACATTCACCCCAATGGGGGATGTAGTAGTCTGTCAATCTAGAGTTGATGGGTTTAGACTGACGCCCAGACACAGAGACACAGGGACGCGGAGAATTTTATGATCCCTGAAATGAAAATTGACACATTAGTAGAGATAAGAGTGAGGCGAGAATTAAGTCAATTTTGTTTCAGTTTCTGTTGTTTCGTGTTCTTTACTAAGAAGTATAAATTTTATCTAACAAATGTTATAGGCTTTGTCCAAAAAATATTTAGACTTCACACCTTTTTAACAGCTAAAAGTTTTAAGAGTGATAGCTTTACAAAAGCAGAATCAACATTGTGCTTATGATCACATTACTGGGTCTAATTCTAGTACCCACATTAATTTACCTACTACTTAGCTTTTTAGGTAAAAAAAATAACTCTTTAAGCCTTAGGCGACTGGTATCAAGAAACTCAAAGGGGATAGCAATTGCTGTAGCAATTTCTATAGCAATTCTCGGTGGGCATACTGTATCAGCCCAGACGGGACCGCCGCCTTTAGCTTCACTTAAGGGTGTAAAGGTTCCAGAACCTGATAACCTCACAGACTTCATTAAGGATAAAACAGCCGCAATTAAGTTAGGAAAGGCTTTTTTCTGGGATATGCAAGTCGGCAGCGACGGCTTGCTATCCTGTGCCAGCTGTCACTTCCATGCTGGAGCTGATAACAGATCCAAAAATCAAATAAGCCCTGGTCTTTTGGCTA
The DNA here is from genome assembly GCF_963872035.1 of Scytonema sp. HK-05. NCBI lineage: Bacteria > Bacillati > Cyanobacteriota > Cyanophyceae > Nostocales > Scytonemataceae > Scytonema > Scytonema sp. HK-05. The sequence continues at coordinate 6,990 of NZ_CAWMYC010000048.1, read as the reverse complement.
ATCCAAAGGATACAACTTTCCAAGTAGGGTTGGCACCAAACTACCAACTTAGCAAAGAAGATTATCCATTCCACAAACTCTCAGATCCAACAAAGCAGGATAGCCAAGTTCTATCTGATAGTAACGATGTCACCTCCTCCCAAGGAATTTTCAATGTTCAGTTCAAGGATGTCGTTCCTGGTCAGGCGGAGGACAAAGTAGAAACCAAGCCCGATCAAGACGGCTTTCGCGTGGCAGACACAAATGTGCGCCGAGTCGAGCCGCGCAACACGCCAACGGTCATTAATGCAGTGTTCAACTTCCGCAACTTTTGGGATGGAAGGGCGCAGAACATCTTCAACGGTCAGACTCCCTTCGGCTTGAGAGACCCCAATGCCTTTGTTGGGAAGGCAGACAATCCAAGTAAGCTAGAATTAGTTAAAGTCAGCCTCAAAAATTCGTCTTTAGCTTCGCAAGCGGTAGGTCCACCGCTCAGTTCTTTTGAGATGTCCGCTGATGGTCGCACCTTTGAGGAAATTGGCGATAAGTTCGGAGACGTTGACAAAAAATCTAACAGCGCAGCCAAAGGCAAAAAGCTTCCAAGAAAACTAGGTAAGAAGTTACTTCCTCTTCGTCCGTTAGGCAAGCAAGTTGTGCATCCGGAAGACAGCGTTTTAGCTGCTGAGAGTAGATCGCCTCAACCCGGTCTGAAGACAGCGACCTACGAGAAGTTGATTGAGGATGCCTTCAAGCCAGAGTGGTGGAAGTCTAACCGCATGATCCAAATTGATGACAAGGGTCAACGGAATATTGTCAAAAAGCCAGATAAATCTTTGGCTACCAACGAGTACACGTTGATGGAGTACAACTTCCCACTGTTCTTTGGGCTGGCGGTTCAAACGTACGAGTCCACACTCATATCCGACGATACACCGTTTGACCGTAATGTCTTAACTGAGCAGCAACAGCGGGGTAAAGATTTATTCAATGGTAAAGCTGGGTGCATTGGATGCCATAATGGAGCAGAATTTACCAGTGCTTCGGTTAGCAACGTAAGTAAACAACGAATCGGGTCCATTACCATACCGAACGTTGCAACATTCGCCTTTGACAATGGCTTCTTCAATGTTGGCGTCAGACCAGTTTCAGAAGATCCTGGTGTTGGTGGGAACGACCCATCTGGTAACCCGCTTTCTGAGACGCGAGTGACTCAGCAAGGTAAATCCCTAGCCCTGCTTGGCGAAACCTTAAGTGTTCCAACTGGCTCAACCGTAGTTGCGGATGGAGGCTTTAAGGCACCCGGACTCCGCAATGTAGAACTCACCGCTCCCTATTTCCACAATGGTGGACAGTTAACTCTAAAGCAAGTGGTAGAATTCTACAATCGTGGCGGAGACTTCCCTGGCGGTGCTCTTGTCCCGCTTGGGTTAACCGACGCTCAAAGAGATGACTTAGCAGCTTTCCTAACAGCACTCACCGATGAGCGAGTCCGCTTGGACAAAGCCCCCTTTGACCACCCACAACTATTCGTCACCAATGGACATCCAGGTAACACTATATCGGTTACCAACGACGGCAAAGGACAAGCTACAGATGAACTGCTGGAAATTCCTGCTGTTGGTCGTAACGGTGACAATGGAACTCCGAATTTCTTGCAACCGTAGTAGCGGTAATTGACCATTACAGATGCGGAACTGGGAGCCGCACCTAAGACAATTCCTAATTCGTAAATTGGTGATTACCAACTCAATCACCAATTACGAATTACACTTTTCCTACATTCCATACATTTGTATTAAGCTAATGTGCATTTAATTTGCACTAAGTCGACGGGTTGTCTAACCCATTCCACAAGAGGTTTATCAAATTCAGATATGTAAGTGAAATGACGATTAGGTTAATACAAAAATAAATTAATAATTAGAATTGTTTTAACATTCACAGTTCATAATTCTTTCTTCTTAGAACCGATTTATAAAGTAAACCTTAAATGTTAGAGTGAGTTACGCGTTGCTTTAACGAACCACCAAATACGATGCGTTACGGCAAGCTCTCACTCTCTCAAACTTCCAAATGTTTACATAGCCGTAACACATCCTACTTAATATTTACTTTATAAATGACCTCTTAACCTTTAATTCCCAACTCTCTACCATTGAGACGACTGAGAAAAGTACGTAGGCGATCGCTCTCTGGATTAGAGATAACTTTGGCAGCAGGACCTTGTTCTACCACAACACCTTGGTCCAAAAATATCACTCGATGTGCCACTTCACGGGCAAATTGCATTTCATGAGTCACAACTACCATTGTCATACCTTCTGCTGCTAGTTGCTGCATGACTTGTAACACTTCACCAACAAGTTCCGGATCTAGGGCGCTGGTTGGTTCATCAAAAAGCATGACTTGGGGGTTCATACACAAACTGCGGGCAATAGCTGCCCGTTGCTTTTGTCCACCCGAGAGTTGTTCTGGATAGGCAGATGCTTTGTCAAAAAGTCCAACTTTTTCGAGATAAAATCCCGCCAGTTGTGTACTTTCTTTCGCGGATTTCCCCAGCACTTTACGCGGAGCAAGTGTGAGGTTTTCTAGTACGCTCAAATGAGGAAACAGGTTAAACTGTTGGAAAACCATGCCTACTTGTGTTCGTAGTTCTCGCAGTTGCCTGTTGGTGAAACTAGGTTGCGATAGGTCAATACCGTTGACTACTAAACGCCCACAATCTATATTTTCCAAGCGGTTGAAGCAGCGCAGCAGAGTACTTTTGCCACAACCAGAGGCACCAATGACTGCTACGACTTCTCCTCGTTTGATTTCGCCCGTGATTCCCTTAAGCACTTTTAGGGAACCATAGCTCTTTTCAATGTTTTCAAAGAGAATCGCAGGGGTGGAATTGTCCATTTCCCATGTTTATTACACTATAGTTAATTATAGCTGAACAGCCGGGAATGAGAAAAAACAAAAGTTAAGCTAGTACGTATTTAATAGATTTAGTTTTTCATGTCATCGATAGCATAAAATACAAGAAATAATTTTTTCTACAGTTGATAGAAACTTATTACTCGCTTCTGTAGTACCTGAAAAGATGATTCTTTGAAAATCTCATCTGTGTTAGCAATTATTTATCCGGAAAAAAACAATGTTCGAGCAAAAAATTAGGCGATCGCATTTCATTAAACATTTTTTAGCAGGTTTTGGTGCAGCTATCATTTTGTCAGCTTGTGACTCAACCAGCAATACTAGCAGTTCCTCTAAGAACGGAAATTCTCAACAAACAGCTACAGCAGGTAAAACCATCAAGGTTGCCACAGACGGAACCTTTCCGCCCTTTGTATTTAAAGGAACGGGAAATGAAATTGTGGGTTTTGACATTGACGTGATCAAAGCAGTCGCAAAAGTAGCTGGAATGACAATTGAATTCCAGACTATGCCTTTTGATGGCATGATTCCTGCACTACAGGCAAATACTGTAGATGCAGCCGTCGCTGCTATGACGATAACACCGGAACGCGCCCAGACAGTATCCTTTTCCCGACCTTATTTTAAAGCAGGGTTGGCGATCGCAGTCCGCCAAGACAACGCAACTATTACCAACTTAGATAGTTTAAAAGGCAAAAAAATTGCCGCCCAAATTGGTACAACCGGAGCTAAAAAAGCCAGAAGCATTTCAGGTGCCGAAGTGCGGGAATTCGACTCAGCCCCTTTAACTTTCCAAGAACTAGCAAATGGCAATGTGGATGCAGCCATTCATGATGCTCCCGCGATTCAAGAAGCTATCAAGACTGGTAACATCAAAGGTATAAAGGTAGTTGGCGAACTAGTTACCGAAGAATATTATGGCTTTGCCCTGCCGAAAAACTCTCCCAACCTCAACGCCATCAACACAGCTTTGACAAAGATAATTTCAGATGGTACCTACGCTCAAATTTACAAAAAGTGGTTTGGTGCAGAACCTCTAAAACTGCCAGAAAGTGTGCCAGGTTCCTCATGAGGACTGGGGATAATCAATTCACGCCGCCGCATTCACGCATTAGAAGTCTCTTCCTCATCACCCCACCTCCCCACCACTCCATAATGATTCAAAGTCTAACTATCATTCTCAACGCCCTGCCAGATTTACTTCTTGGCGCTGTAGTCACACTTGAGATTACTGCACTGTCCGTGATTTTTGGAATGATTGGCGGCTCCTTGATAGGAATTGCCCGACTTTCGCCAATTGTGCCTCTGGGATGGGCAACTCGCGCTTATATCGATTTCTTTCGCGGTACACCTCTGCTTGTGCAGATTTTTATGATTTACTTCGGCTTACCAGCATTGGCGCAAAGCTTAGGCATACCCCTGCGCTTCGACCGTTTAGTTGCTGCGGTTGTTGCTTTGAGCCTCAACTGTGCTGCATACATAGGCGAAATTGTTCGCGCTGGAATTCAATCGATTGAACCAGGACAAGCAGAAGCAGCAAACTCTTTGGGTATGAGTGGAGTCCAGATCATGCGCTACATCATCTTTCCCCAAGCGTTGCGTCGCATGATTCCACCACTAGGAAATGAATTTATTTCCCTGCTCAAAGACACCAGCCTCGTAGCAGTCATCGGCTTTGAGGAATTATTCCGACGCGGTCAATTAATTGTCGCTAATACTTATCGTGCTTTCGAGATTTACACCGCAGTTGCCTTGGTTTACCTAGTTCTCACCTTGGCTGCATCTCAATTTTTCTCTTTTCTGGAAGTTTGGATGAACCCAATCAAGCGTAAGAAAGCAAACCAAACTAGGTTGAGTATCTGAAATTATCTCAGATGAATGCAACTAAATGCCTCAATTACCTTTCTGCGATCACAATCTTTACAATTACAATAAATTCAAAGATGTACTGACAACTAGTGGTAGAGATGCATCAAGTGGCAAAGCCCGAGGTGCTTTTAGATCAGTTTTTAGTTTGTGGGCTGGGTAGTTTAGGTCAACATTGTGTTGTCGCCCTCAAGGAATTTGAGGTCAGCGTAATTGCTATTGACAAAAAGCTGCCTGAAGACTGGGAAAGTGGTCACATTCCAGATTTATTGGATAACTTACTCATTGGTGACTGTCGTCAGCTTAATGTTCTAGAGCAAGCTAAAATCCAGCAGTGCCGAGCAGCCATTATAGTCACTAGTAATGAGCAAGTCAATGCAGAAACAGCTTTAGCAGTGCGGAAACTTAATCCTAAAACTCGCTTGGTTATCCGTTCATCCAAAAAAAATCTCAATGAATTATTGAATGAACATTTAGGGAATTTTGTTGCCTTTGAACCCACTCATCTGGCTGATCCAGCTTTTGCTCTTGCTGCTCTTGGTACAGAGACAATAGGATTGTTTAACTTAGAAAAACAGTGGCTGCAAGTTGTAAAACGCACTTTATCAGCAACTGACCATTGGTGCAACAACCGTTTGTTATACGAATTCAATACTCACAACCGTCGGATTCTCTATCACACATCTGGCGCTGCTGGTACATTCCAATCCTTCTATGAATGGGAACCAGATGCACGCCTTATGCCAGGAGACACGATTGTTTATATTGAGGTAACAAAACCAACTACCGCTGATTCTAATAAATTGATAAGAAACACCAGGTATAACCCTTGGCGCTTATTAACAAGCCTTAAACGCCTCAATTGGGTAACTATTAACCAGCAAGTTACTGAATATTGGCGGAAATCTGATGATAATCAGTTCAAGCGAGTGGGAATTATCTGTGGAATTATTGTAGGGTTTTTATTGCCATTGGGAACAGTTTTGTATCAGCTGAACTATCCCAAAATTAGCTTAATAGATGCTTTTTTGACCTCAGCGATGCTGCTTTTGGGGGGATTTGGTGATTTGTTTGGTGGTTTTAATCTTACAGTTCCTGTTCCTCTTTGGTTGCGGTTTATTAGCTTGGGAATGACAATTGTCGGTACAATTTTAGTAGGAATACTCTATAGTTTCCTGACAGAAAGACTCTTAGCTGCTAAATTTCAGTTAAGTAAGCGGCGTCCACCCATTCCTCAAAAAGACCATGTAGTCTTGGTAGGGCTTGGTGAGATTGGTCAAGGAATTGCAGAGATTTTACAACAATTCAAGCAGCCGTTTGTTGGCATCAACTTAAATACAGATTTTGACATGGCGATTTTGCCGGAGATGCCACTTATTACTGGTTCCCCAAAAGGGTGTCTTTCCAAGGCAAATCTTAAGACAGCAAAAAGCGTTGTTGTAGTGAGTGATGATGAAATGCTGAATTTGGAAATTAGCCTGATGGCTGATGATGCCAATCCAAAAAGCAATTTGGTTATCCGCACCATACGGCAAGCCTTAAGCGATAGTTTGGCTGAACTCTTACCGAATGCTCAAGTAGTGTGTGTCTATGCCGTAGCTGCTGAAGCCTTTGCCGGAGCAGCATTTGGGGAAAATATTATTAACCTGTTCCGCATCTATCACAAAACTATTTTGGTAACAGAATACCAAATTGAAGCTGGTGATACGCTTAATGGATTACTGTTATCGGAAGTTGCCTATGGCTACGGAGTTATTCCAATTCTCTACCAAAAAGAAACAGAAATGCCTAAGCTCATGCCCTCTGAAGATACCCGTTTAACTGTGGGCGATCGCATGGTAGTGTTGGCAACAAGTGATGGTCTACAGCGCATTGAGCAAGGAGGAAGTAGCATCACACCTAAAAGCTGGCAGGTACAGGTTGCAAGAGCCTTGACAGAGGAGGCAAAGTTTGAGGGGGCTAATGTTCTTGCCCGAATTGCAGGATGCAGTCTCAACACAGCTAGAAACTTGATGAAAAATTTACCAGCAACATTGCATTCACCACTCTATAAACATCAAGCTCAACGTCTTGTTATGGAACTACGTAAAGCTCAAGTTATTGCAACTTGCTTCCGTTAACCCCGCATTGACACCACTTGTTTCCCGATCAAAACCAACGCAACACCAATGATCACAATCAGCGTCACCTGACCACCAGGAACAAGCGGTTGACTCAAGCTATTCG
>NZ_CAWMYC010000047.1:0-11615 GCF_963872035.1 Scytonema sp. HK-05 | reverse complement strand
TAGGAAGGTCTGTTCGCGCAGCGTGCCGCAGGCATAGACGCGCTCGTTTCCACACTTCCCACGAGGTCTTATGAATTCTTAGGGACTTCCAAATAAAAAAGTATCCAAAAATCTCTTGTGGAACGGGCGTCGCACTGCGTGCCGCTGCGCTAACGCCCGTTCATATCGAGGGCGGGTAGAGAGGGATACCCACCCCACAAGATGGATAATTTATTTCTTGGAAATGCCTTAATATGTGCAATAGCATTAACCACCAAATTAATAAATACCAGTCCAAGAGCGAAATATTGGAAGAATGTAAGAAATAGGTGCCACTTCTCCAACTTTGACCCGGACTTGCGTCGTCGTACCAGATGATAGGTTGAGTGCTGGTCCATTTGAAGAAGACCATTTGTATCCACTGACAGTGTTTGGGTCTTTTTGCAGTTGTACCTCGACTTGCACGCGAGCTGCGCTACTATTAGCAAGGCTCTTGGCTAAGTCTTCGTTACCGACTTGCGCTGTAATATCACCAGTTGTCACAGGAAAGGGAGAAACGTTGGTGACGACTCCAACAATTCCACCAAAGCGATCGCGCTTGACAACGCTGGGTGTCACCTGTACAGTCATACCAGGTTTTATTTGCTTACCATCCTTATCAGCAAAGTAAACAAGACTTTGGAGTTTAGCATTAGAATATTCAGCTTCAATAGTCCCAATACGGGTGCCAACGCTGATAACTTGACCAGGGAGAACGCCAACTTCCAAGATGCGACCATCAAATTTGCTGGTAATTTGGCTTGATTGAGTCAGTTGCAGTCTTAACTGCGCAATCTTGCTTTTCACTTCCTGAATTTGATTTAATTTATTAATTGACTTTTCTAAATCTTGTTGAAGCAGTTTAGTTTTTTGGGCTTCGATATCTTTAATTTTGGTTTTGATTTCGTCAAGTTTATTAAGATTTTGTAGATAATCCCGCTCTGCATTAGTTCTTTGAACTTTAATTTCTTGAATATTGTTTTTGATATCGTCAACTTTGTTGAGGTTTTGTAAATATTCGCGATCGCTACTCGTTTTTTGAACTTCAAGGTCTTTAAGCTGTGCCTCAATATCTAACACTTGCGCCTGAGCGTTTAATAATTCCTGCTGAGATTGCAGCAGCGCATCCTGGCTAATAATCTTTTGTTCAAACAAACTACGACGAGTTTCAACTCGTTGTTGCAAAGTTTGCAGCAATGACCTGATTTGTGATGAACGCTCCTGAAGACTTTTGCGTTTTTCTGCTAATGCAGTGAGAGTTTTTTTGTACAAAACTGGCGCAACTTGTTCTCTTGACAAGCTTTGCTCAAAGCTTTGTCGTTTTTGCTCTAATGCTTCAAGCGTTTCATTATGCAGAATTGGTGCGACTGACTCTCGACGTAGGGTTTCTTCAAAGTCTTTTTGCTGCTGTTCGAGCGTTCTTAGTTGCAGCGCTATTTGCTGCTTTTGTAGCCTATCAGTGTTTTGGTTCTGCTGTTGCAGTTGAACCAATTTTGCTTTTTCTTGTTGTAGTTGTTGTTTAATATTAGATTGGTCAATTGTAGCTAGTACTTGACCTTGCCTAACGACATCTCCTGCCTTAATATTCAGGGTTAACAATTGACCAGCACTGCGTGCTTGAAATTGCACCACATGACGAGGTCGGATCAACACACCAGAACCTGTAACGGTGAGTGGAATTCGCCCAACTACGCTCCAAACACCAGCCACAGCTATCAAAAAGCCCATAGAAACTAAGGGTACCCAGGCTTGGGGGCTCGTTACCTGCATCAGTCGGTCAAGTTGCTCCGGTGAGGACAGGCGTTCTAGTGCTTGAGTACGAAAGAGTTTCCTTTCTTTATTTTGCATCTTGTCTATTCTTATGAGGACTTACGCAACCATGAGGTTCGATAACCCCGCTACAGGCGTGGGGATGTACGCCCTCCAAGTGCTTTCACAAGCTACATCAAGGGCATGGCTACTGCAGGCTAGCAGAAGTAACTCACCAGTAAAAATGTGGTGTCAAACTGGCAGGACTTACGCAAGTCTCACAAGTTTGAGACAGCAAGACAAGCGACCTGCATACATGGCTATAGACGGACGTTTAGTTGTTGATTGAGATAATTTGATAGCAATCCATTCTTAAGTTGATAAATAGTTTGACCAATTTTGTACGCCAACTCTTTAAGTTTCAGCCAGACTGACATGGCACAAGCAATATAAATTTTATGAATATGTTGTTTAAGGCACTATTAATATTCTATACCAGTTAATTACTTCAACTTTGGTGATATTCCTCTATTTTCCAAAGAATTTCACACAAAATTTGTACAACATTCTTAGAATCTTGAGTCAAATAATGAACTGCACCACAGGCAGAAGTCAGACACGAGTACATTGTGCCTGAGCGGCATCTAAAAAAGGATCGCTCGTGTCGCCCATCCTACAACAAGCTTGAATTAGGCTAGAGACAGAGGAAAACGATTCATAAAATAACATTACTAACATCATGTTGAACTTTCTCAACTCCCTATTAGGACGTGATCTACAGCAAGTAAAAGCCAATGTTGAAATCTACACCTGGCAAACCTGCCCATATTGCATCCGTGCCAAGATTCTGCTGTGGTGGAAAGGCGTGAAATTCACCGAATACAAAATCGATGGTGACGAAGCAGCTAGAGCGAAGATGGCAGAACGTGCCAATGGACGCCGCACAGTACCGCAGATTTTTATTAACAATCAGCACATCGGCGGATGTGATGACCTTTATGAACTAGATACGCAAGGTCAGTTAGATCCTCTTCTCACCCAATCTGCTGTTTAGAAGATACACAAATAAAGTCAAAAGTCAAGAGTCAACACTCAAAAATTCTTTTGACTTTTTCCCCACCTCCCCTTGTCCTCTTTTTAGGACTAAGAAAATGCTACTTGAGTACTCAGAATATCTTATACATCGGCAATGGATGAGTCGCGCCTTAGACTTAGCACAAATTGCGGGTGATGCGGATGAAGTACCCGTAGGCGCTGTTATTGTTGATTCGTCCGGAAGTTTGATTGCAGAAGGTGAAAACAGGAAACAACGTGACAATGACCCTACAGCTCACGCGGAAATTATTGCTATCAGAGCAGCGGCTCAAAGGTTAAAAACTTGGCGTCTGAACCAATGCACCCTTTACGTTACTCTGGAACCGTGCCCAATGTGTGCAGGTGCTATTGTACAAGCGCGTATAGGACTTTTAGTTTACGGGGTAGACGATGCCAAAACTGGTGCAATTCGTACTGTCGCCAATATCCCCGATAGTGCTGCTTCCAATCACCGCCTGCGTGTCATCGGTGGGATTTTAGAGTCTGCCTGTCGTCAGCAATTACAAGCTTGGTTTACTCATCGGCGACATATTTCTAACTAACGGACAGAGATAAAACTGTCCAGTTGGTGCTACAAAAGTCAAGGAAGAAAATCTACGGTGTATTTAACAGAGTTTTGAATGTATTCAACCCAACAGCCACCAGCCACCGTCATGATTGAGTTTAACTCTTCCTTTGATACTTCCTGTGACAATCCTGCTACTACGCCAGAAAATGCTAAGGTGGCTCATATTACTACCTCTGAGATTTCTCCTTGGTTAGGTCATTTAGCGTATTTCTTGGGGGGTCACTTTGTTCTACCGTTTTTCTTTGGGCGGATTAAAGTCAGTGGACAAGAAAACCTCCCCAAAACTGGTCCTGTTATCCTTGCTCCCACCCATCGGGCGCGTTGGGATTCGTTGCTCTTACCGTACGCAGCTGGTCGCTGCGTGACTGGACGAGACTTGCGATTCATGGTTACGATCACCGAGTGCCAAGGGTTGCAAGGCTGGTTTGTCCGACGCTTAGGGGGGTTTTCTGTAGATCCTCAACAGCCCTCAATTACCACTCTGCGTCATAGTGTAGAATTACTTAAAAATGGAGAAATGTTGGTTATTTACCCAGAGGGTGGCATTTTTCGTGATGGTAAACTTCACCCTTTAAAGCCAGGAATTGCTCGTCTGGCTTTGAGTACTGAGTCTAGTCATCCAGGATTAGGTATAAAAATTATACCTATCAGCATCAATTACAGCCAACCGTTACCTACATGGGGTACGGATGTGAGTATTCAGATTGGTTCCCCAATACAAGTTGTAGATTACGCTAGAGGCACCTTGAAACAAAATGCCAAACGTCTCACTGGTGATTTGGCAATAGCTCTCAAAAAATTAAGCCATCAGGAATCAGAAGTTACTACTCACGCATTTGCAGAAATTGCTAATAGTTAGTCATTATACCATTTGACTTAAAGTTTGCACTTTAGGAGACACCTCGTGCAGGCGAACAACGGCAAGGGCAAGGGAGAATTATTTGTAGCGAGCATGAATCGGAATAAATTGTTTGCGTTCTTAGTACAGCGACCTAAGGTGCAGCTTTGTAAAAACACCTCCTGATTGTTAGGGGCAATGAATGAAATTTGTAAATCCCCTAAAAACTTGTGGGCAATGGTAACAGTGACCTAAATTTCTTGGATTAGGCTAGAGTCAGCTATTGGGAGTAGGCTTTTTATCCTCTGTCTGTCATTATCAGGAATTGGTTGTTTTGAATCATTTCGTCCCCCAGTTTTTCCTAAGGATCTGCTACGGCTTTGCGTAACTGTTGCGCTGCTAGCGCCGCTACGAGATGCATTCACCTTTTTGTAACCAAATCACTGCAAATGACCGCTTAGTTGCCACCGTTATGGTTGAGATACCATTGCTGGATATAGAGCAGATTACTGGGTTTATAATGCATTTCTTGCACGACAATCTTAGGCTCGGCAACTAAAACCTCTTTTAGTCCTATCAAACGGTTGGCAATTTTAAAAGATTTTCTATCGCTTTCTAAAAACGAACTCTTCACCACTTCGTTGTCAAACTATCCCCAGACTGATTTGTGATACACATGTAGTTGAAAAATCAGAGCAATTTGTACCTTCATTGATAGCGGCGGATTAGCTAATATGCACGGGCTAGGGGAACCTAGTTTCATTCATTTTGAGTCTAAATCAGGGAAACTTAATATGTGGCTTTGTTTTGTCAAAGTTCAAAACAGAGTTAAGATACCCGAAGTTTCATAACTGCTTTTTTAGTTATCTCTCTAAATGACCTCATGAACTTGTCTGGAACCGTTCCTATAATTCGCTTCACTTCCTTAGCAGTGATAGCAGCCCTCAGCTTCTTATCACCCGTTAATGCTCAGGTACAGCTACCAAGTGGCTCTAGTCAACCACAACCTATTGATCCCAACGATCCAAATAACCTTCGTCCCACAGCACAAAATAACAGCCTTTTGAGCCTTGAGGGAGGAAAGCGTCTTATGACAGACGCAAGTAATGCAGTTTCTTCCCAAAACTACGATGTAGCAGCAAAGAAACTCCAAGAAGCACGGCTTGTTTTTAATCAGCTTTCTAATTTTTATCAAGACTTGAATTCTAGCTTTTCTGGAATTGACACCAGAGTTGCTGATGCTCAACGGAAAAAGGCGCTAGAAACTGCCCAAATGCGGGATGAAGCCACCTACCAGCTAGCATTGGTACATAGAGCGCAAAATAAGCCGGAATTAGCTGTACCGTTGCTCATTCAAATCGTTAAGAGCCAAAACCCAACACGGGATTTAGGTAAAAAAGCTTATCAGCAGTTGTTGGAGTTGGGCTTTGTTGATGCTCCGTTTCCTAGAGGGGGTGGCAGTGCTTCTTCCTCTCCCTCTTCCTCTCCGTCCTCCTCTCCCGCTCCCTCTTCCTCTCCGTCCTCCTCTCCCGCTCCCTCTTCCTCTCCCTCCTCCCGGAAGAAATAATCAAATTACCTCTCTCCTCACCTCCCCACCGCCCCCCCTTCAGCCCAATGCTAGGATGGGATTATAATCAATGGTGGGGACTCTTGATGTTTGAATCCCTATTAGGGTTTGAAATAGATGTAGTCAACTGTCACACATTTAATTTGCCTACTGTCAACAGGAAAAATGCTTGCTAACACAATTGTTGTGGAATTTTGAATTGTGTAGACGCAAAGCAGGTTCCGGCAGGGGATTTTAAATTTTGAATTGCCCAGATACGAGGCGTTACAATCCCTATTAGGGTTTGAAATGATCAGGAATTGCGATGATTAGTCCGCAACAAGTACAGGAAATGATAAAGGCAGAACTGGCAGATGCCCTAGTTCAAGTGCAAGACTTGACTGGAGGTGGTGACCATTATCAAGTGACAGTAGTTTCATCGCAGTTTGCAGGTAAGGGACTTGTGCAGCAGCACCAGTTAGTCTATGGTGCGCTGAAGTCAGCCATGTCTAGTGAAGCGATCCATGCCTTGGCACTAAAAACGTATACTCCCGAAGCTTGGCAAAATAGTCCTCAGTCCTAAGTCTTGAGTCAAGACAAAGGACACAAGGCAATACCAGTCATGAGACCAAAAGTAAGATAGGAAACAAAAAGACAATGACGCCAGAACTTAAAGAGCGAATTGATAACTTGCTACAACAAAACAAAATCTTGGTTTTCCTCAAGGGAACCAAGTTAATGCCGATGTGTGGTTTCTCTAACAATGTCGTGCAAATACTGAATACCTTGGGAGTTCCCTTCGAGACAGTTAATATTTTGGATGACTACGAACTGCGCCAAGGAATTAAAGAGTATTCCAACTGGCCAACAATTCCCCAAGTGTATATCAACGGTCAATTCGTTGGTGGTTCAGACATCCTGATAGAACTGTACCAGAAAGGCGAATTGCAGCAAATGGTGGAAGTCGCACTCGCTTCGTGAAGTTAAGCAGATTGCAATGAGCACTCACCTCACAGCAAAACAGTCATGAGTGCTAAGGAGGTTCTCCGACAGGCAGTTGCTACCCTGCCTTAAGGCATCCTCCGGAAGAAACTGTCCGTCCCACCCTTGGAAAGTGTCCGTGGCCTCTACAAGGGAGGGAAGCCTCTCTATGCGACCCGGCCACACTTGGTGAAGCGCGTAAGCTCCGAACCTGAGCGAGGCACCGCTAGCTTGCCCAAAAGGCATAAGGCATAGTTTTGAGCAGAGGGAACCCTCTGCTCAGATAACTCTTGAGAATGCACTGCCCTCTGATTAGACTTCTTGCATTCATTCCAAAAAAATGAATAATTAACTGCAGATGGACGCAGATGAAATCTACCTTATGCAATCTTGTCTATTGAAGAGCCAGTGCTGGGGGTTCCCCCCAAGCGGCGTGCAAGTGGCGTGCGACTTGCTTTATGAAGTAATGAGTGAGTTGATAAGTCAGCCCACTCATGGCTCATGACTCCGGGTTGTCGTGTTGTAATTGTAAAGAAATATCTCCATTTTTTGACAGACGGGCAATGCAGATAATAGATATGCTATAATCATCTGCATTGCGCCGCGACGGATACTATTTCTCATTGAGAAAAAATATTAATAGTAATCCGGTTGGGGCTGTGTCATTGTAAAGTTTGATACATCGTGCAAGTAGCGATTAGCTTCCTCCTCTAAGCGATGAATCAGATACGGTTCAATGGCGTTACTGTGTTGCAGTGCGGCTATATAGCCATCCAAATACATCCGCATATCATCCGTACGATAACCGCGATTCCATAACTCGACGAAGGCGTCGGTTAGTCTTTGGTAATAGCGAATGGTTTGTGTGTCTTGGAGCATAACTGCTGATGGAAAACTGTTTGGAATAGAAAATTGTAATTTATTGAATCTGAGATGTGAAGTCTCACTTTCAGTTTGGCATTAACTAAAAGAAGATATCTCCCCCAAAGGGACATCTCACGAGCAGCTACAGACTATCTCGATCCTATTCCAGAAAACTGGGAATATGATTCTCAGGTAAGCTATTGTTATAATTATCTCAACCAATAGCCCAACTGGGTAGCGGGGTGTGCGAACCGATCTATACAACAATATCGAATTTGCTTTCACCATAAAGCTGAAAAAATTTTTTGGTAACGGTTAGCTTGTTTGGTGACACTTTTTCAGTCAATAGCACCCCTTTTTCAGCAGGATTTTTAATCAAAAGTACTTTTGCTAAGTCTAACAAAAATTTAAGAATATTACTAACTTGGCTTTGGCTAAGGCATTAATTAAACACCTTGCCAGTATTGGTATTAGTAAATATGAAGCCAAAAGCAATTGAGGTAACAAGGATTACAAAACCTAAGACATAGGCTTTGTTACTTTGAAATTCATATACGCTAAGGGGTCTTGCCACCGTGGGTTCGGTTTGTATTGAAATCGTTGAGGGAAATCCCCATCTGAGGTCATTGCTAGGCTGGCACTTGCAACAACTGGACTATCGGGTGCATCAAGCCGCAAGTATTTATCAAGCTAGAGAAGTGTTTTTAAGCCATCAACCAACACTGGTGATTCTCGATGCCGACTTACCTGATGGTGATGGCATTGAGTTTTGCCGTTGGTTACATCGTCAACAACAGCCTTTAATTTTAATGCTTTCTGCCCGTAGCAATGAAGCTGATATAGTCACTGGTTTGAAAGCGGGAGCAGATGACTACCTCAGCAAACCTTTTGGGATGCAAGAGTTTCTTGCACGAGTTGAGGCACTCATTCGTCGCAATCGCACACCTGTTGCACCAGCTTATTTGGATTATGGCTCTTTGCAAATTGATTTAGTACAGCGTCGCGTTCGCTTCCAAGGAGAGTTTATTGACTTAACACCGCAGGAATTCAGTTTGCTATACGTTTTGGCACAAGCTGGAGGAGTGCCATTGAGTCGGTCAGAACTGCTACGCCGTGCTTGGCCTGATGCCATAGACAACCCACGCACCATTGATACTCATGTTCTATCGTTGCGGAAAAAAGTTGAACTAGATCCCCGCCAACCTAGTTTAATTCAAACCATCCGTAATGTAGGATACCGTTTTAACATGGAAATTTTAAATGCCAATATTGGACACTCATCAACAAAGTTACCTAAAGAAAGGTTTAACAATCACCGTTCAACGCTTAGCACTCAGCGCTAAGGGTAGTGGGTAGTGGTTAGTAGGACTTTTAGACAACCTGCAGCTACTAACCAACAACTATCAAATAACAACTCTAAAATCCAAATTCATCTTCGGCTTTTGCTTGCGTCAAGCTTTCTCTTAAGTTAACCCAGCTTATATCAGACGCTTTTTGATTGACAAGTAAGCGCCCTTGCTGTAAATACAATAGACGTGTACAAAACTTCTGGGCTAGCTCTAGCTGGTGATTTACCATAACAACCGTTGTTTGATGACTTTGAGCAATCTGGCTTAAAGTTTCTATAAGATGCTCAGCTCTACCTAGATCTAGGGCAGAGGTTGGCTCATCTAACAATAAAATTTTCGGTTGAATAACTAAAGCACGAGCGATCGCCACAAGCTGTCGCTGTCCAAGAGAAAGTTGCACCTCAGTCCGCGCTGACCATTCCTCTGGAATTTGTAACTGTTTTATCCAGTGACTCACGCGTTCCTCAATTGTCTGTTTGGGTAAACCACGCAAAACCAGGGGATATGCCAACGCTTCTTTCACTGTCATTCCCAGCAGCTTGGACTCTTGGGCTACCAGTGTCACTAAGGAGCGTAGCTGCAATACAGGAATTTGGCGATACTCCTGATTATCCAGATAAATTTTACCGCTCGTAGGTTCACTCAGACGGTTCAGGAGGCGTAATAAATGAGTTTTCCCTGCACCGGATGGTCCAACAATGGCAACGCGTTCTCCCTCAAATACCTCAAAGGAAATATCCTGTAATATTGGGTGTCCCAGCGTACCCTTAATCTGGGTTTTCAAGCTGGCAAAAAGACTGACTTGTTCTAGGCGCAGTTGTGCTTTTAGGGTATGTTTCCCCATCTGCGTGTCTTGTTGAGTCTCCAAATTAAACCTTTAGTAATAAATGTCCTTTAAGTCTCACGCCAATGTAGCACGGCATCAGTAAAGGATGTAGCGGATAGTTTGTCTTTAGGTTTCACACAAATAACTCATCCGTTACATCCGTTATTGGTTTCAATAAGGTAGGTCATCAGTTGCCTACGCATCCGTGATGCTTTAATTGATCTTACCTTGCGCTAACGCTGTGGCGATCGCCCAACCATCAACTAACAGCAGCAACAGGGTCAAGCCAAGTAAAATTAAATACATCCAAGGTTGTGCTAAAGGATAGACATCTGTGGTGTCTATTCCTGTCTTTTCTTGCACAAGTTTCACCAAACGGGCAAATCCGGCTACACGCATTGGTAGTAGATAAGCTTTTCCTTCCTTGCTCAGGAAGTAGTAAACCAGTCCTCCTTGACCAGTTGTACGGGGTTTTAACTGTTTCACTTCAGACCAAGGTAAAGACCAGCCTTTGCGGAAAAAACGCGGTACCCATTGAGGATAAGTTACCTGAATTTCCTGGTCATCTACAATGACGCGTTCGCTCAACGCTGCATACAGAGCAATAAAACCTATGATAATGCCCACCCACAGTAATGCTGGTGGTACGGGTGCTGCTGTTACCTGGGAAAGAAAAGGCAACGGTGTTGTGAGTGCTATGTATAGACTTAAAAGCGTGATTCTAATTAAAGGAGAGAGGCGAAATACAGAAGATGATGTATCGGCTGAGTTTGCTGTCACGGCTCCATCATGATCGTTGTGCTTTAAGTTAATACTAACTGGTAATTATAAAGCCCAATTGTGAGCGTATATTATTATCGTTATCATTTACTGCCAGATCCAAACCTAGCTAACAACTCCTTGTAACTTTACAGGCATAAAGCACATCTAACCCGTAGGTCGTCCGAAAATACTGATTGATTCGAGTCCCTGTCATCTGGCTGATCTCAAACCGCTCAACACAGTACTCCTCACGCGGCAAAAGCGCTTCAATAAATGGTAATCCTGGGGCATATATAAAGCTTCCCTGCGGTTTCAATGCGGATAACACATCCATGTAGCATTGGGCATACTGTTGCAAATGCCCTGAAGGACGCAAGTAGTGATGGAGGAAATGATTGGAGAACGCCATATGCGAGATAATCGTTCCCCAAAAGCCTGGAACAAACGGGAAATTGAACCAATCCGCGTTTATGATGAGCTGATCTGGATCACTTCCTCGATCAACCCCAAAAGCAAGATTCCCTTGAGATCGTAAAAAATGAACCAACTCGCCGTTTTGTCCACATCCGAGATCGAGAATTGGGTCAAGCAGGTGTTCAGTAGGAGTGTGTAGGATGCGAAGTTGTAACTCTGGGGAATACTCGCTACAGACGGGTGTACTGAAGACGAAATCACGACTGAGATTCCTTGATGCAAGGTCGAGAACAAATTGCTCAAGCTGGATTTGATGCACAGCAAGCACTTCCTTGAGGAGTTTGGGAAGATGAGTGCTGTGTTTACAATCTAAAAGTCCAGAGCGAAAATCACCCAGAAATCTCACATATTCCGCTGTTAATATCGTTTTCTCCTGCTCTCCAACAACCAGAAATTGATTTTTTGTTTGAAAAAACGCGATCGCCTGTTTGATGAAAAACTGCGAGGTTTCATTTGAGCGTTCATCCATCCAACGAACAACCGAGTCCTGGTTTTGACCGGAAAACGAGACGCAAGCCCCTGGCTTTAGACATGGGGATAAGTCG
>NZ_CAWMYC010000046.1:0-165905 GCF_963872035.1 Scytonema sp. HK-05 | reverse complement strand
ACCCCTTCCTCCCCATGCTTGGAAAGCAGGGGCTTCCGGGGTGAGGAATTTCGGTCAGCCCTAGTCTATACTGCTGACACGTATGATGCTGATTTATATATCGATGCTTTGGTAGCAATTTCGTCCCTTGTTTTTTGCTTGATACAATGCTTTATCTGCTGCATTAATCAAAGCTTGTACAGAACCATCGTGAGAGGGCAAAGTTGTAGCAATGCCAAAGCTGAGGGTGACATATTTTTTTACCACAGAAGCAATATGTGGAAGATGGAGTTGTCTAACCTTTTTTTGGATAACTTGAACAACTTTTACTGCTCCATCACTGTCTGTATTCGGCAAAAGCACCACAAACTCTTCCCCACCATAACGAGCGACTAAATCGGCAGGACGCTTAACAGCACCGCTAATTGCTTGAGCAATCTGCACTAAACAAGCATCACCAGCAGGATGACCGTAGGTATCATTATAAAGCTTGAAATAATCGACATCGCACAAAATGAGGGATAAAGGATTTTGCTCCCGGATTAAGCGCAGCCACTCTTGTTTGAGATATTGATCAAAATGTCGTCGATTGGCAAGCTGAGTCAGTCCATCAAGCTTAGCTAGGCGTTGCAGTTCCTGATTGGCTATTTGCAACTGCTGGTAAAGTTCCGATTGCTGAATGGCTATCATTAATTGGTCAGCGACTGTCATAGTCAGTTCTACTTCTGAGTCCTGCCATGTAGATTGTTTGCTTCTTCCTAAACTCAGGCTACCCCAAACTGTTGAATCAATTTGTATTGGCACCAGCAGCCATGCTCCCGGAAAGAGTTGAGCAAACTTAGGGTTAACTTGATCATCTATAGTCGTAGGATCATCAATACGCACAACTTCTAATTTTTTGATTTGCTCAGCAATTTTATTGCCTTCATCTGGGATATCGATTTCCAAATAACTTACTAAGTCAGGAGTTTGAAGATATTCTGCTACGTGCTTCCAGAGCTTTTGGCTTGGTATGTACTGAACAATTTCTACTCGATCAGCTTGCAAGAGTTGAGCAGTCTCAGTCGCAGCGGTGTTGAAAATAGTTTGCAAGTCGAGTGAGTTACGAATTGTATGAATGACTCGATTCAGTGCCTTTTCTTTTTCTGCCTGCAATCGTAATGCTTCTTGTGCTTGTTTTATATCAGTGACATCTACAATAAGCCCATCCCAAACAATCCGTCCATCATCAAAACTACGGGGTGATGAACGAAAATGCAACCACTTGAGTTTGCCACTAGGCGTTCGTATTCTCAGTTCAATGTTGAAAACTGATAAATTTGTTATCGTCTCATAAGTTACTTGTAGCAACTTTGGGTAGTCCTCCTCTACAAACTGGTTGAGGAGGAGACTCAAATTCCTTAAGGCGTCTTCTGCTTTGACTTCACAAATATTTTCTATGCCTGCACTAATGTAGTGTAAGCGGTAGCTGCGATTTTGTTCACGGGCTACTTGGTAGATTGCACCATTAGGCAGGTTATCACCGATAGAACGCAGCATTGTCTCCCGCTCTGCTAAAGCCTGTTCTGCTCGCCTGCGCTCTGTAATATCAACGGCGACACCCCCCACTAGCTGTTGCCCAGACAAACTTTTAATGGGAAACTTATACACCAAAAAATCGCCTACGGTACCATCTCGTCGGGGAGCAGTTTCGATGACTTCCAAAACCTGATTGGATACGGCAACCTTTTTGATTTTCTCAATCCACTGCTGGGCAAACTCCGCAGGATACAAATCAAATATACTTTTCCCGATTATACTGTCAGTGGCTTGGTGGAATGTGCGGATGTAGGTTTGACTGGCGTACAGTATCGTGCCATCTGCATCTGTTATCCACGCGGAAGCTGGACTGTGGTTCATAAAAGCTTGGAAACGTTCTTCACTTGAACGCAGGGCTGCTTCGGCTGCTTTGCGCTCATTAATGTCTATTAAATACCCCACAAACTCCACAGGATTGCCATTTTTATCTCGGACGAGTTTCACATGCTCTTCGAGCCAGCAATACGTGCCATCAGCACGCAAGAACCGATATTGGTGGAAGTGATAATTTGTTTCAAAATTTTGCCCTATATTTCTCAAGACGCGTTCAATATCTTCTGGATGAACGTGATTTACCCAAAAATCAGAGTTATCTAAAAAGTGTTGTGGCTGGTATCCTAAAATTGCAGTAACGTTTTCACTGATAAAGGTAGCTCCATAATCCCCATTAGCTCTGGAACTGAAAATAACTGCTGGGCTAGCTGTAAGTAGATACTTTAAGCGATCGCGAACTTCGCGCAGTTCTGATTGTGTCCGTTTGAGGTTGGTAATATCTCGTCCTTCTGGAATCAGCAGCACCACCTCACCTGACTCATCTCGCACTGGCTTGAGCGAAAAGTCAAAATCTGTCATGACGCCATCAGCATCTGGTAAAGTAACTTCCATGCGGATGAATTGTCCTGCTGCGGCTTGGGCGATCGCCGCCTTTAAGTTCTCTTGAGTTTCTAAGTTGCAGCTCCAGGAAGAAATCTCCCAGAAAGGTCGGTTGACGACATCCTCTCGTCGCGCTTTAATAAAATCCAGCGCTGTTTGGTTAACTTCCAACAGTGTACCGTCAGGAGTGAGAAGCCCAATAAATTGGAATGTCTGTTCAAAAATGGCTCGGAATTTGCGCTCACTTTCTTGAAGTGCTTGTGCCACTCGTTGGCGTTCATAAAGTTCTTGCTGCAATTGCTGGTTTATCTTTGCAAGTTCTGCCGTCCGCTTTCTCACGCGCATTTCCAAAGTAGCATTCATCTGCACTAAAGCTTCTTCAGCCTGCTTGCGTTCGGTGGTATCAATTGCAGTGCTCAGCACCAATCGCCTACCATCTGGATCTTTGCCTAAAGGGGCAGAATAAAAGTCCCAAACGCGCTGATTCCCGTTACGCGTGCAGACTGTAAATTCTCCACCTGCAACACGGCAATCTAAATTGTATAAGCCGTCAATGGCTTCTCTAACAGATTCTTGACGCTCTCCGTAGGCGCGTTCTGTCCACTGGGCAATCGTCGGGATATCTTCAGCCTTGTATCCAGTGATATCTGTCCACGCATGATTAATCTGCACGACTTCTCCGTCCTCTGCATGAATCATAATGGGCAGTGGAGAGTACATCACAGCACGTCGGAATTGCTGTTCTGATTCCCGTAGTTTTTGCTCTGCTTTTTGACGCTGGGCTTCTACCCGGTCGATTGACTTAGCATTCGACAAGATGAGAATCGAGAGTATGAAGATTATGAACACGGTTTGCAAAGCGTGAATTAATATCTGGTCATAATTCTTGCTCTCAAGCCCCCAAATAGTTAACCAATTCATTGCAGGCGGTACAATAATTGCCCAGGGTAATAAGCGACGTGCGATCGCCCCACCGATTGAGGAGCTGTTCACGGTCTGCATTAGCCCTTTGTCTGGATGGGTAAATAAAATCCCAACACACAGTACAATTAATGTCACAGCCATGAGGGGTATTGCCGTTGTGGAAACGTCAAACTCATATAAAACCCCTACTTCAAACAGATAACCAACCAGTGCTGATGTTGCGCTCAAACCTACAACACAAATTAGGCTCTGAGCAAGCCAATTACACTGCCTAGTTTTTTGTGCTAGCAACAAAAGGGCAATCCCCAGCAGCACAAAATTAAACGCTGTAATTTCCGTCATTCGCCCTGGGTAGGGAGAGTTAAGGGTTGGGATTCCATCATCAAACAGCAATTCATCAATGCCGAGATTCCATCCAACAAGATACTCGCTAAGAGTAAGTAATCCGATGGTTACTGGAAGCATTGCGCATCCTTGGGCAATGAGAGAGAGCCACCGAGGAAGTCGTTGTCGCTGCAACAGTCCTAGCGATACGCCTATTAACAAGAGGCACACAGCTGTATTTGCCTTAATTGTGTAAGGACTGCCAGGGAAGCCATTCTTGAGTAGAGGAACGTCAAGCAGCCAACCCAGCAAGACACCGCACCCTATGAGGGTAACAAAGGCTACTGCAAATTGACCAACACGTTTATTCATTTGTAGTTAAATATTTGGTTCAAGTTTTTTGGCTGGCTGATTTTAGTCATTAACTTGTCTCAAAGCTGAGGAAAAGATCTCAATCCGTTTTTCCTGCCAAAAATTAAGTGTGTTGTTGATTGCTTCTAACACAGGCAAAGATTGCTCTTGGATGAATATATTTCGCAAATTTTTCTTCTTGATTTGTTTTATAATAGTATTTTTGGCATTTCAATTAAATCTCCATAACATTTTTTACAAAATTCAATCTGCTCAGTTTTGAATAGAGCAAAAATGCCTTTTATATTTTGTAACAAATAACAATCAAGAAAACTGTTAAGATATAAAGTTACAAAATATACTAATAAAATTTACAATTTCCAATTGTCAACTTCTCTAAAAAATATTAGACAAGAGTTAGTATTTAATAAAGAATACTAACTCTCTATAGGGTAAATAATTAAGGATTTCTAATCGAGATTTTAGTTTAGTGAAAAGGATTTTTATTTTTTATTAATATGTGTAAGATTCTAGGCAATTACCAAACAA
Source organism: Scytonema sp. HK-05 (assembly GCF_963872035.1). NCBI lineage: Bacteria > Bacillati > Cyanobacteriota > Cyanophyceae > Nostocales > Scytonemataceae > Scytonema > Scytonema sp. HK-05. The sequence continues at coordinate 161,327 of NZ_CAWMYC010000046.1, read as the reverse complement.
GAAATGTCTGAGAAACAAGCTATGAGTCCTTGGAAATACAAACCCTGGTGGTGTCAGCCTTGGTCTATTCTTCTCACAGGCGTGACGCTCATAAGTGGTAGCTGGGTAATATTTAAGACAGTTTGGTTGACGGTTCTTGTCTGTGTGCCTGTACTGACATGGATGGGTTTCTTTTTGATCATCTGGCCCCAACTTGTTATCCGCAGTGGCATTTTAGAATCACATGAGGATGGGGTATGAACTACCCCACCGCTCTTGTCGGATGGGGAATTCTGCTTTCATCAGTTAACCACTTGAGCGCCATGACTGCGGGGATCATCCTGACCAGTTGTTGGTGCGACTGGTGCATTAAATTGGGAGACTTTCCCACTCGCTTGAGCATAAGGCAAAGACGAACCAGCAACCAAGGCTTCTAGGTTACTTGACATAATAGTGCGAGGTTGGTCACCAATTGCCTGGGCGATAGCTTCCCCATCCTTATTTAAATACACGAAATGGGGAATGCCATCTACCCGATATTTCAACATCTCTGGCAACCACTTGGTGTTATCCACATTCAGCATGACAAAATTCAGCTTGTCAGCATACTGCTGTTCGAGTTGGGCGATATCTGGAGCCATTTTCTGGCAGACAGTACACCAATCAGCATAAAACTCGATGAGTGATGGCTTACTATTGGTTAAAGCCACATCTATTGGTGTAGATTGCTCGCCTAACTGAGCAAGAGTTGCAGAGGTTGTCTGAGTTCGCAGTCCCAAAACTAGGGCAACGCTTAGGGCGATCGCCACTATTGCAATTAAGAAATTTCTCAAGCGCGCCCCAACCTTAGCTTCGGATTTTTCTGGAGAATGAACAGGTGAATCGCTACTCATAACAGATTTATTAAAACTTATTAAGTATTACCCTCTTCAGTTTAACCTGCTCTGTTTCTCTCTTGGCGACCTTTGAATCTTGGCGGTTTGTAAAACCATAGCTCTAAAATAAGGGGGTATCCCCAGATGCTTGGGGAACCCATTAAATACAACTGTGAAAAAACGAGTCACCCTCACTTTCCCCAAACGCGTCGTTCAAATGCCAGTTACCTACCGATTGGCAAGAGATTTTAACGTTGCTGCCAATATTATTCGCGCTCAGGTTGCACCGAATCAAATTGGTAAACTGGTCGTAGAACTCTCGGGAGATATTGATGAATTGGATGCAGCGATTGAGTGGATGCGATCGCAAAACATCACTGTCTCCCTAGCTTTAGGGGAAATCATCATTGATGAAGATGTGTGCGTCCACTGTGGCTTGTGTACAGGAGTTTGCCCAACAGAAGCCTTAAAAATTGATCCCCAAACGGATAAGCTGACATTTACGCGATCGCGCTGCATTGTGTGCGAACAGTGTATTCCGACTTGTCCTGTGGAGGCAATCTCGACAAACCTTTAAAACTGGTAACTCACAGGATTGACTCATAAATAGTGAAAATTTGCGACTTCACTTTATGACTGAGAGCCCCTATGATATTACTCGGTCATTTGACATCAATCCACTAAGCAGGTTTCCCATGCCCACCGTAGCGATTGTTTACTTTTCCGGTGCTGGTCATACTCATCTTATGGCTCAAGCCGTTGCTGAAGGCGCAAGCAAAGTAGAGGGTACGACTGTTGAGGTTTTGCGGATTATTGGCGAGCAGATTGTCAATGGTCGCTGGAAAGATGATGCAACGATAGAAAAGCTGAACGGTGCTGATGCGATTGTGTTTGGTACACCTACCTACATGGGTGGCGCAGCGGCTCAGTTTAAGGCATTTATTGATGCAGCCAGCGGAATTTGGTTTCAACACGGATGGAAAGATAAAATCGCTGCTGGCTTTACGCACTCTAGCTCCCCCAGCGGCGATAAACAAGGAACACTGTTATATTTGGCAACAAACGCAGCTCAGCACGGTATGATTTGGGTCAATGTAGGAGATTTGCAAAGCTTTTTGTTTGGTAAGGATGATGGAGTGAATCGACTAGGGGGATTTTTGGGCGTTATGGGTCAAACCCAACTCGATATGAGCGGTAAGGAAGCAGAAATAGATCCAGGCGATCGCCTCACTTCAGAACGCTTTGGGCAACGCATTGCAGAGGCGACAAAACGTTGGGTTGGGTAAACCCTGGTAAAATGAGAGCGAGACTGTAACCAGTTCTCCTCTCTTTGTCAACACCCCTGCCTAAAGGCTAGGGGCTTCCAGCCTCAAACCTAAGCGGATTAGTTGACCCGACGCGCGTACCTTGAGTACTACGTTATTGGTAAGTGTTTAAGTTCCTACCTATGGATGCGCTCTGGCCAGTCTGTAGCTCTAGAAATCGAGGATTAAACAGGTTTAGAGGGTTAAGCCAGTGTCTTTGATAAAGTACCGACCAAATAACATTGTCTAGGCTCACATTACTCCCTTTTGGGAAGGCTCGAATGAGCAAAACCGTTATGCGTACAGGGTGAACGAATTGAAATGGTGAGCCAGTACTGAAGGAGGGTCTCCCTCCGCAGGTAACTGGCGAACCCGTAAGGGTAACTGTCAAGCTTGAAAGTACATTGCAAAGGTACACCGATTCAAGTAGCCCCAAGGCGGTAATGGTTCGCAAATTCATAAATATTGTAAAGCCGTCCTAGAAGGACGGGGTTTCTACCCAAATTTTCGATGAATTCAGCTTAAAGACATCTGCTAGTACACCAGCATCTCCTACCAGCTTATGCTCTGCCGGAGAATCATAAACTACCAGTAGTGAAGATACCCCAGCTATATTTTGAAATAGAGTCATTCCCTCGGCGTGGTCGTCCCTGTTTCCATATGGGATATCAAGCACAACCTCTGGCTGATTAAGAATATTTTCTTGCAAATTAACACCATTCTTCAAGCGATAAACTTGCACAGGACCATCTAAATCCATTGTTGGTCCTGCTAAAATTAACAAGTCTTCACCATCTAAAAATAAATCCCGAATTCCCAAGCCATTCAAGAAGATAAAATGCTTCTTGTATCTCTTTTCTTCCTCTCCAATTGTCTTCAGTCTCAGCAGTTCGGGACTAGAATTTTCTAACTCTATTTCCAGCATCACAGACCAACCTCGCAACACCGGACCGCGCAAACCTAGAAAAACTCGGTTTTGATAAACGGCTATTCCCTCAATGTCAAAGCCATTATCTTTACCTGGAATTGCAGCTTTCACAAAAAAGCCCAAATGTGGGTCATCTGCCAAAGCTTCCATAAGCAAGTTACCTTGTTGCGTCACCTCAAGTTTGGCAGCACTCAATTGTACATCAGGATTTTCTGGATGTGGGCATGATGGAAATAGTTCTCCATCCACCAGCGGAATACGTCCGATGATATAACGATTTGGTTCTGATGTAATTTTTGCCAGTCTTTTAATATTTTTCTCATCAGAATGTTTGGGTTTCGGTTTTTTACGTTTATAGCTATGAGAACCTATTAACCACAGGTAATAATCACTATATGCTAACCCTTCAATATCAATTTCCTCTTCTTCTGGTGCAGGTAAACTGATAAATCCGGCTACGTGAAATTGTTTATGTTCTGCGAAATTCTTGGCATCTACAAAAGATAGACGTTCAATAGTTGAGGTTTCATCTGACCCCAACCACAAATGCTTCTCCGGAGTTAGCAGCACTGCTGAAATATCTTTACGATGTTCTTTAAAGCTATCAGTAAAAGTTAGAAAAACTTGATTGATGAGAGATGAATTGTGCATTGCAAATAATCCCTAATAAAATTCTATCATAAATATGATAGTTATTAATATAACTCAACCATCAGTGTTTACCGCAAAAAAATGTTATATAATCAGGGTCTGTCATTATATATAGTATAAATATATAACTTTCAGCAGGGATATATTTCTTAATAATTAGGTAAGATAAAGATAACAAAACATAGATGAAATTGTTTAACTAATGCTACCATTCAATAACCTCATTTAGTTAGGTGTTACTCTCTCAAGGTGTATCAATCAGAATGACATTAGCCACAAAACCCAAGGTCGAAACTCTAGGAAATTACGCTTGTGACGCGATTCAAAAACACTTTAAGAAAACGTTAAAGTGGGAAACAGCAGTCAAGAAAGATAAAGATCCAGAAGCACTGCATCAAATGCGAGTGGGGATGCGTCGCCTACGCTCGGCTGTAACTGGGTTTTCGTCAGCGTTAGATCTGCCAAAGGCTGCGAGTGATAAAAATATCGGTAAAATTGCGCGTCGTCTTGGGAACCTGCGAGATTTAGACGTGCTCAAAGAGACTTTGGAAAACTTTGAGCAATCCCATTTACCTCGTAAAGAACAGGAGTCTCTAGAAACAGCTTTGGATGCGTTGGCTAAACAACGTGAAGAAGTTCTGGCAGATGTAAAGTCAACATTAAAGGATGAGCGTTATAAGTCTCTCAAACAGACATTAAAGGACTGGTTGGAGGAACCATCTTATCAACCACTAGCATCTTTGCCAATTCAGCAAGTCCTACCAGATTTACTTTTACCTGAGGTGAGTGAATTCTTTCTGCATCCAGGTTGGCTGATTGGTAGCCAAGTAGAGGGAGCAGAGATTGTTATTTCTAGAAACTGGGATTCCCAGAGGGTAGAGCAAGAATTAGCAACGAATGGGGACACTCTTCACAGTTTACGCAAACAAGCCAAACGCCTGCGCTACCAAATGGAGTTATTTACTGACTTATACGGCGAGTCTTATACGGTTTGTCTTGCAGACGTAAAAAGTATCCAAGAAATTTTGGGAGGAATGCAAGATAGTGTAGTTTTAGCCGAGTGGCTTGCAGATGTCTTCAAGTCAGAAATACACCCAGAGCTTCCTACCCTTGCTTCTTTGTTAGCTCAAAATCGTTACAAGTTATGGCAGCAGTGGCAACCATTACAGCAGCGATATCTGAAAGCTGAGACAAGACAAGGATTTCATTTAACAATAATGCATCCAATGTAACCAACAAAGAACTTATAACTCAGCAGTGAGAACGAGCGTATGAGTTCTGTGCGACTGGGTGGAGAATTGGAGTTCCAAGCCGCCAGATTCGAGAGCGCTTATTCTATGATTAGACCACAAATCGTAGGGTGGAGAGAAGTCCTGCAGGCGGTGAGACCAGTGCCTCCGGAGGGAAACCCTCCGGAGGCAACTGGCGTAAGCGCAAAGCGCAGGCTCCGCCAACAAAGTAGCGTGCCGTGCCTCCTCCGGAGGAGCTGCGCTAACGGCGATAGCCGTGGCGTTAGCCATAGGCATACCCGAAGGGGTTTCCCGCCGTAGGGAACTTCGGGGCATTGCCCAGAGCCAATGTAATGGACATTTGAGATATTCGTGAGCAATGCCCACCTTATAGGAAACCGCTGTATCTGTGGGGTGATTCTGAATTCTGAATTCTCCGTGCTTCTCAAGTGGCAATTAACTGGTTAAGCCTTTGACGATCGCATTTGCCATTGCCTCTGCATTATATAAATTCATATCTTTTTGCGAATCAATAAAACAAGCTTCTATAAGAATCGCAGGCATCTTTGTATTTTTGAGGACAAATAAGTGATTACCACTCTTAACGCCGCGATTGAAAAATCCTAGCTTGACGATTTCATTTAAGACAGAATGAGCAATTTTACTACCTTTTTCGCTAATGGCAAAGACTTCTGTTCCATATGCCTGACCATTGAAAAAATTGAAATGTATGGAGACAAAAACATCAACATTAGCAGCATTAGCAGTATCGCATCTTTTTCCTAGAGATTCTTTGACTGTATTAGCTTTTGATGGTTTACATGATATTGCTTCATGCCCTAAAGCTTTTAACTTTGCTATCACTCTATTCCCGAGTTCTAAAGTTAAATCATCCTCAATTTGTATCCCTCTAGCTCCAGAATCAGGAGGACAATTATGACCACTATCAATTCCAAATTTCATTTTATACGCCTCAGATGATTTGGATGCTTCGTTTTCAGCAATTCTAGTTATAAATGTCAATTTCTGTTAGGAAACAGTTTTTGGAGATTCTCATGCATTCAGTCTCAACAAATCAGTTGAGTACGTAAGCCCTGATTTAGTATTCGCAAAAATTCCCTATCTTCGGATAATCACTCATTTTTTCAGAAAAAACCAGGATACATCCACCTAATTAAATGCGTCGCTGGAAAACACCACCGTTCGAGAAGTTACGGTTCGATGGGCGAAAATCGGTTACATGAAGCGAGCAAATTCAAAAGATACGGCACTTTCATCTCAACCCCCTTAAAAGCAGTTAAGAGTGTAACAATAAGAGATGTAAAACGTTAAGCAGGCTTTCAATTTCAAGGCATGAAACGCATTATCCTGATTGCAGGTTTTGAATCGTTCAACGCTGACTTGTATCGGAAGGCGGCTTTTTTGGCTACGTCTCGTGTCAGTGATTTGGATATTCGCGTATTTAGCGATCGCGACATCACCACCAAACGCGCTGAGGTAGAAGCAGCACTGAAAGATGCTGATGTGTTTTTTGGCAGCTTGCTGTTTGATTATGATCAGGTGTTGTGGTTGCGCGATCGCATCTCGCACATCCCCATCCGCCTGGTGTTTGAGTCAGCTTTGGAATTGCTGAGTTTAACCAAGCTGGGTGCTTTTGCCATTGGCGATAAACCCAAAGGAATGCCCAAACCAGTTAAATTTATCCTCGACAAATTCAGCAACGGACGAGAGGAAGATAAACTCGCAGGTTATATTAGCTTTTTAAAGATAGGACCAAAGTTATTGAAATATGTGCCAGTGCAAAAAGTGCAAGACTTACGCAACTGGCTGATTATATATGGTTACTGGAATGCCGGCGGACCAGAAAACGTTGCCGCTTTATTCTGGACACTGGCAGAAAAATACTTAGGTTTAAAAGTTGGCGACATTCCCCCGCCAGTCGAAACCCCCAATATGGGGTTACTGCATCCCGATTACCCAGGTTATTTTGAATCGCCACGGGCATACCTGGAATGGTATCAACACAACCAGACCCCCCTTTCATCCCCCCTTACCAAGGGGGGAAACAACCAGACCCCCCTTTCATCCCCCCTTACCAAGGGGGGAAAGAGGGGGGTAGTCGGAATTCTCCTCTATCGCAAGCACGTTATCACCAAACAACCTTACATACCCCAACTCATCCGCCATTTTGAAGAAGCTGGTTTGATACCATTACCCATCTTCATCAACGGTGTAGAAGGTCATGTGGCGGTGCGTGATTGGATGACAACCGACTACGAAACCCAGCAACGACAACAGGGTAATGTAGAAATTGCTTCCCTTTCTTCGGAAGCAGTCAACATTGATGCCATTGTCTCAACCATCGGCTTTCCTCTGGTGGGTGGTCCTGCTGGTTCAATGGAAGCAGGGCGTCAGGTGGAAGTCGCAAAACGCATCCTGAATGCTAAAAATATACCGTACATCGTCGCCGCGCCACTGCTCATTCAAGATATTTCCTCTTGGACGCGCCAGGGTATCGGCGGGTTGCAAAGCGTTGTTTTATACGCTTTACCAGAACTGGATGGGGCAATTGACACCGTTCCCCTCGGTGGTTTGGTGGGAGAAAAGATTTATTTAGTTCCCGAACGGGTACAGCGATTAATTGGTAGGGTAAAAAGCTGGATTAACATCAAACAAAAACCAGCATCGGAACGGAAGATTGCAATTATTCTGTATGGGTTCCCGCCTGGTTACGGTGCTGTGGGAACAGCTGCTTTGTTAAATGTACCGCGCAGTCTTCTCAAATTTCTCCACGCGCTTAAAGAGCAAGGTTACACTGTCGGGGATTTGCCGGAAGATGGGGAAGAGTTGATTCGCAAAGTGAAACAGGCGGACGAGAACCCCACCCCTACCCTCCCCGCAAGCGGAGAGGGAGTTGAATACCCCCCTGTGAACGGGGGGGTTAGGGGGGGTTCTACTGTTAATGTCCGCACCCTAGAAAAATGGCTGGGATATCTCCGCACATCCCGGATTGAGAAACAATGGAAATCTCTCACGGGTACTGGGATTAAAACCTATGGCGATGAGTTTCAGATTGGCGGTGTTCAGTTAGGGAATGTTTGGATAGGCGTGCAACCACCTTTGGGAATACAAGGTGATCCGATGCGGTTGATGTTTGAACGCGATTTAACGCCGCATCCCCAATACGCTGCTTTCTACAAATGGCTGCAAAATGAGTTTGAAGCTGATGGTGTTGTTCATTTTGGGATGCACGGCACTGTAGAATGGTTGCCGGGTTCTCCTTTGGGGAATACGGGTTATTCTTGGTCTGATATTTTGTTGGGAGATTTGCCTAATCTATATATATATGCGGCGAATAATCCTTCGGAATCCATTTTGGCGAAGCGTCGCGGTTATGGAGTGTTAATTTCTCACAATGTACCGCCTTATGGTCGCGCGGGTTTGTATAAGGAGTTGGTGGCGTTGCGGGATTTAATCTCGGAGTATCGAGAAGACTCAGAGAAGAATTATGCCCTTAAGGAAGCGATTTGTAAAAAGATTGTGGATACGGGTTTGGATGCTGATTGTCCGTTTGAGGATGCGAAGCGTTTGGGGATTGGGTTTTCGCCGGAGAATGTCCGGATGTTTAGTGGTCATGCTTTTAATGATTATCTCGTGAAGTTGTACGAGTATTTGCAGGTGTTGGAAAATCGGCTGTTCTCTTCTGGGTTGCATATTTTGGGGGATGTGCCGAATGAGGAGGAGATGGGGGCGTATTTGGAGGCTTATTTTGGGAATGAACCGCCAAGTCGCCAAGGACGCCAAGAGGAGGAGAAGAGAATTAGAGAGTTATTGGAACAAACTACTGATGAGTTGACGAATTTGTTGCGGGGTTTGAATGGGGAGTATATTCCGCCTGCGCCTGGTGGTGATTTGTTGCGGGATGGTGCGGGTGTTTTGCCTACGGGGAGAAATATTCATGCTTTAGATCCTTATCGTATGCCTTCGCCTGCGGCGTATGAACGGGGACGGGAAATTGGTCAAAAAATTATCGCGCAGCATCTGGAAGAACATGGGAGTTATCCGGAGACTGTGGCGGTGATGTTGTGGGGTTTGGATGCGATTAAAACTAAGGGAGAATCTCTTGGTATTCTGTTGGAGTTGGTGGGTGCGGAACCTGTGAAGGAGGGGACGGGGCGAATTGTCCGGTATGAACTTAAGCCGTTGGCTGAGGTGGGACATCCCCGCATTGATGTTTTGGGGAATTTGTCGGGGATTTTCCGCGATAGTTTTGTGAATATTATTGAGTTGTTGGATGATTTGTTTGGGCGGGCGGCTGAGGCTGATGAACCCGAAGACCAGAATTTTATTAGAAAACACGCTTTGGCTTTGAAGGCGCAAGGGGTGGAAAATGTGGCGGCGAGGTTATTTTCTAACCCGGCGGGTGATTTTGGTTCTTTGGTGAACGATCGCGTGGTTGATGGTAACTGGGAATCTGGCGATGAGTTGGGGGATACTTGGCAAGGTCGCAATGTGTTTAGCTATGGTAGGCAAGATAAGGGTCAAGCTAGACCAGAAGTGCTTACCCAACTTTTGCAAAGTACCAGTCGCATTGTCCAAGAAATTGACTCGGTGGAATACGGTTTAACTGACATTCAAGAATATTATGCCAATACTGGGGGGTTGAAGAAAGCAGCGGAAAAACAACGCGGTAAAAAAGTGACAACCAGCTTTGTGGAAAGTTTCTCGAAAGACACGACACCGCGCAATTTAGATGATTTGCTGCGGATGGAATATCGCACGAAGTTGCTGAATCCTAAATGGGCGGATGCTATGGCAAATCAAGGTTCTGGCGGTGCTTTTGAGATTTCCCAACGCATGACGGCGTTGATTGGCTGGGGTGGTACTGCGGATTTTACTGATGATTGGGTATACGACCAAGCTGCTGATACTTATGCCTTGGATGCAGAGATGGCAGAGAAGTTGCGGAAGGCGAATCCTGAAGCTTTCCGTAATATTGTAGCGAGGATGTTAGAGGCTCATGGGCGAGGTTTTTGGCAAGCTGGTGATGAGAAGTTACAGAAGTTACGCGAGTTGTATGAGTTGACAGATGAGGAGATTGAAGGTGTGACGGTTTAGAAGGTAGGGTGGGTTAGCCGAGAGTACGGCACCACACAAACTCACCTCTTTTGAGGCTATTATGTCTTCAAATGATTACACTTACAGAGTCAGACAGCAAATTATATGGAAAACTCTTTCACTGCAATATTTGAAAAAGTCGATGACTGGTATATTGGCTACGTCCAAGAGTTACCTGGTGCAAATGTCCAAGAAAGAACTCTGGAAGAAGCAAGGGAAAGCCTGCGGGAAGCTATCGAGCTAATTATAATATCGAATCGGCAACTTGCAGAGCAACAACTCTGCGGTAAAGATGTTGTACGTGAAAAGATTACAGTCAAAATATCGTGAAGAGACGAGAATTATAGCGCAACTCAATTGAATGAAGTAATTATTTATCTGTGTCCATCTGTGTCCATCTGTGGTTCATTATTTCTTTGGTGTACCTTACAAGAATTCCAAACCGCGATAAAATTGCCATCTGGAAGCTAACGGTTATCTTTTGCTTCGGGAAGCTGGAAAACACACCATTTACTACAATCCATCAAACAATAGAACATCAGCAGTTCCAAGACATACTGAGATAGTTGATATTTTGGCTGTGAAAATTTGTAAAGATTTGGAAATACCTCCACCGTAGTAATATTGGTATCTAGAACACCAATTTATCTAATCTTAAGCAACAGCATATCCTGTATGGGGACGAACATTAGGTGGATGAAATCCTAACACAATCCTATCTTTAGGAATTCCTGCGGCTACTAATTCATAGGTTACGCCATCTTCTGTATCGTCCCGTTGCACCCATACCTTGCCATCAATAATGTCAATATGGACTAAACAACCGTGAATCCGCTTAACACCATCCCATCCGAAAGTAATAAGTAAATAGCTATCATTTTCGCTATCGAAGACTGTTTTACACTGAATGTCTCCGTGCGAGTAAGGAATTTGTGTATATGGAACTAATACGTCTTTAATAATGCGACGATAAGTATTTAAGGTATCCATTGCACAATCGTCTCACTGTCAGGATTGAACACGACTAGGTAGAGATTCTCGCTCTCTATCAAAAGTTTACCAATTGGTTCCTCGAATAAAGCTGTAAATACATTGTCGCGCACTGCTAAATACAATGTCCGTTCAGGTTCAAGACGCCCAATAACAGCCCGGTACATGACAAATCCCCCGATAGCATCTTTTAAGTCTTGCATTTCCGACGGACTCACAAAACTTTTTATTTCCACAGCTATCTTTTTATTTCCCTGTTCGGCGGCTAGTAGTCGTTGTGCTCCTAAATCCACATACATATCTTTCTGCCCCCATTTTAAATGTAGAGGGTCGTCTGTAATTGTCCAGCCGTCTTTAAGCAAAGCATTTTTAACAGCATCATGATAAATATCTCTTGCTGGCATATCAAAACTAAGGTATTGCTGAAATAAAAAATGGTTGGGTTTTATCCGGATAGATTTATGACTGATATGTATAAAAAGAAGAACTCATGAATGATTGATATTATACTCTAAATCATGCTGCTCCTCAGTAAAATCCACTTTTCACCTCAACTCTTATCAGCAGGAACCATAACACATGGAATATCTTACCACTCATCTTGAAGACGTATGGCGCGATTTATGGCAAGCTTTGGGCACTAGAGAATCCTGGACATCTGAGAACGCTAAGTGCAAAGATATACAGCACAGGCTCTCATACTTCAACTCTCTTCATTCAGCCGAGCCAGACTCTATTGATGATGTTATTCAAGCTTTATCAAGAGGATTTAACCTTATTAAATCTGGGTTAGAATGGCAAGAACCTGCTGCTGGTCACAACTCAATTGAAGAACCTAATGATACACATAAGGCGCGTGGTATTCAGTGGCGACTTGTGATGGCATACAATGGATTTGAGATGGTTACAAAGACATTACTAATTAAAGAAAAATATCTAACCCCAGAAACTATCAAAGACTTTACAAATAAATGCTACTTACCAGACTACAGTTCATTAAATCCGCCAGCGACTACAAGGGTAAATCTTGAAAAATGGCTAAACAAACCATCTCGTGAAGAAAAAAGTGCAATTGCTGATTTCCTCAGTCTTGAGAATGGAGATAAAACAATCATCGAAGAATCGATTGTTAAATCTACTCCTGTGACTAACTGGACAGAAGCTGTAAGACTTGCTAAAGCACTTCGGAATGCAACTGCTCATGGTGCGCTTTCAGCAAGTAAAGTTAAATCATGGGGACTTCAAAAGCCACTGCTAACTTTATCCGATAATCTTGGAGAAATCGTTTTGGCTGGTATGCGAAAGTTAATATAGTGAGAGAATCCAGGGTAAAGTGTGTTTGCGTTTCGTAACTCCTCCAGTCCCCTTTGAAATTATGGGTGCGCCTTGCTATCACGCCGCCCCAGCACTGGCGGAGCCAATCGCCACTGACAGTTATGTAACTCCTGATGTCTGCTATTATTACAAAGGTGAATTGTATGCATATTCGCGAGCAACAGAGTGACCCAAATAACTTCGCTCCTAAGTTTGAAGGGTTTTTTCTCCAGATGGTTATGCCAGGACTACAGCAGAGAGTCCAGAAAATTGTTACCCAAGGACTAGGTTCAGATTGGAAGATTAAACCGATTGGTGACAATTTCACTGAGTTTGAGGTAACCAAAAAGCAAGATGCTTTGTCAGTTAAACAAGCTTGGGATAAAAGTTATTATCTGCGTTCCCAGCCAGGAGTTGTAGATGCACAGCCACTGTTTGCTGTTCCTATACCCAACTACCCCGCCTGGAATGACGAGTCAACACAGCCTAGGGCTACCTTTGCGCCCAAAAATCTCGACGAAAGCAGTGATGTAGAATGGAGTCTCAAGCAGCTGCGAGTCTTTGAGGCATGGTCACGCTTTTTCCCAGACCCCAAAAAACGACCAGGGGATGGGATTATCGTTGGGCTTCCTGATACGGGCTATTCGGAACATCCGGAAATTATTGCCAATCTGCTCCTTGAACAAGGTTACGATTTTCTTAAGGGTGACAAAGACCCAAAAGACGAACTCGAAACATCTGGGGGCGAAATTATTAACAATCCAGGTCATGGCACATCTACAGCCAGTGTCATCATCAGCCCAAGAGGGGGACAAGGCAAGTACCCAAGCGGAAAAACTGTGGCGGGGGTGGCACCTGGTGCCAAATTAGTACCCCTTCGAGTTTCATACTCAGTTGTACTATTGAGCGTACGTAATTTATCTGAAGCGATTGAGTACGCCGCAGATCATGGTGTTCATGTCCTTTCAATTAGTCTGGGAACTGGTTTGTTCAACCCGCGTCTGCGGAGTGCAATAACTTATGCCCAAAAACGAGGCGTAATCATCGTTGCAGCATCTGGTACCATGGTTCCCTACGTGGTTTGGCCTGCTGCCTATGAGGAAGTGATTGCTGTGACTGGCAGTAATGTGCGACGTGAGATTTGGTGGGGTGCATCGCGGGGAAGCCAAGTTGATGTCACTGCTCCTGGTGAGTCAGTTTGGTATGCAAAAGTCGAGAAGAATAATGGTCAGATTAGCTATAACGTTCTGCAAGGCTCCGGCACTTCATTTTCTGCACCATTCGTCGCGGGTGTAGCAGCTTTATGGCTATCATATCATGGGCGATCGCAACTTATCGAACGCTATGGAGCCGAAAAGATTCCTTTCATCTTTAATCAAATTCTACGCGACAGTTGTGAGAAATTTCCCACATGGAAGCCAAATCAATTCGGTGAAGGTATCGTGAATGCAGAGAAAGTACTTGCTGCACCACTACCTGATAATGTGACTCGTTCAATCATTGCACCAGGGTTTGCCTTAGAACAACACCCGTCTATAGACAACGGCAGACTCGACACCTTCGCCCATCTCTTTGAGCAAGAATTATCACAAAATCAACCCCAAAATAATTTTCTTGGAGTAGTTCGAGATGATACTAAGCTCCGAGCAAGTCTTGCTCAACTGTTGCAGACAACAGAAACAGAATTACCAAGGCGATTGAAAGAGGTGGGACAAGAGCTAGCTTTTTACCTTACCATAAACCCAGAGCTGTACAAGCAATTTGCAGCAACTCTATCTAGTCAAAAGCCTCATTCGACTCAGTTTCAAAGTCAGCCTTTTACGGAGTCATCAAAGCCAAAGAATCTAGATTTCTTGCGCGAGAAATTGTTATTGCACGGTGTCTCGGAAGCCTTGAAGACAAAGCTAGGATGAAATCGTGAACTACCCACACTTCTGCTGACGCAGTAAGTGTGCGCTTCCGGCGTCATTGACAGATGCCTTTCTACCTTTCGGCTTATTGGTCTTACTCCGCCTCGGCACGGCAATAACGGGGTTCCCTCCGTCATTGTTTTGCAATATCCGAATTCCTTCGTTTCTGATGTTTAATGCTGCATTACCATCACGGTCGTGGTGAGTCTCGCACTTGGGACAATCCCATTCACGGAATAAGAGCGTTAGCTCGTCTAGGACATGACCGCAGCATGAACACATTTTAGAACTGGGGAAGAATCTCCCTATCTCCACAAGTGAGCAGCGCCTTGCGGGGGTTCCCGAGGCAGTGCGTTGCGGGGGTTCCCCCCGTTGTAGCAACTGCCGTCCCGTTGTGGCGACTGCGAACCCGGAGGGCTGTCCTTCTTTCCATTTCAACTTGTAGTCAAGGAAATTGATGAACATTCCCCAACCTACATCGGATATTGACTTTGATAGCTTACGGTTTCGTACCATTCCCTTGACGTGGAGATTCTCCACAACAATAATTTGGCTTTCGTCTACCAGTTTCCTGCTTAATTTGTGCAAAAAGTCTTGGCGGGAATTTGATACTCGTTCATGAACCTTGGCTACGAGTTTTCTGTATTTATTTCTTGAGTTACTACCTTTAACTTTACGAGCAAGCTTTTTCTGCTTCCTGGCTAGATTTTTCTCATGACGCTTGAGGTGTTTCGGATTTGAGTACTTTGTAACTTGTTCGCCATCATGAACAATAGCAAAGTCTTTCAACCCAAGGTCAATACCAAGTGTCTTATCACCAGATACTTGACCAGTTTCACCATCGAACTCAAGCAGGATTGAAGCAAAGTATTTATCTGTAGGAGTCTTGACTATTGTACAAGTCTTAACTTTACCTTCAATAGGTCGATGAAAGACCGCTTTAACAGTCCCAATCTTGGGGACATCCAAGCAATCACCCACAACTTTAACGTTTTGGGGATATTGAATCGATTGTTTGTGATGTTTTGACTTGAACCTAGGGAATTTAGCACGTCCCTCAAAAAAGTTGGAGTAAGCTTTGTTTAAATTGATTGCTACACATTGCAAGACAGCAGAATAACAATCCTCTTTTAACCAAGGGTTCTCTAGCTTTAATTTGGGAAGATAAGCCTTGTAGACGCTTAGCTTTAATGACTTTCCAGTTTCTTCATAGTGTTGGATGCAAGCATTAAGGGCATAGTTCCAATACCACCTTGCACAACCAAACGATTTGGCTAGAAATATTTCTTGTTCAGTTGTTGGGTATAACCTGACCTTCACTGCCTTCAACACTTTAATCACCTCCTTTGTACACCTATGCTAACATATATGAGGGAACAATGGTGGAACACAATGAAAAACAAAGAATTAAAAATACGAATTAGTGAACGTCGGCTTAATAAAGTGCGCCTATACGCCGTTCATGCTGATAAGACTATGACTCAAGTAATAGAGGAGCTTATTGACTCGTTGCCAACCATAGAGGTAGACAAAAAAAGCGCTATTCCCACTCCCTCGTCAACCGATGGTTGACATTGGTCGGGGAATGCACTCTTTTTGTCCGGGCATTCATCTTGATCGAATTCAGTTACCACAGAAAAACAGGCTTAAAGGCAATAGCAGACTGCTAATAGTAATAGTCATGCTGCAATCCTTGGCGTCCTTTATTTCTTTCTCTACAGTCTTGCTTGTTCGTCGAGTAGAAAGCCCCATTGACTTAAGTAGACGGGTAATGTGGTAATTGCTAACCTTAATTCCCAATTCTTGCGCGAGATGTTTCCCTAACCATTGCGCTGTCCAGCGTTCAAATGCATAGCCATAGTCACGCGGGCTATGGCTCGCCAGTTCTTTCAAGCGCTCAAGATATTGCTGATTAATTGCCTTGGGGCGTCCCATCGGGCGTTCATCCCACTTGTGAGCCTGACCTGTCTGTGCCATAGTAATCCAGTATCGTGCAGTCTCTTGAGCGCACAAGAGCGCTTCACAGATTTGTGCTTGAGATTGACCCGCATCTGCAAGCAACATGATTTCAATACGACGGCGATATTCCGGACGTAAATCGGCTTTTAGACTCTTGTGCAGAAGCTTGCGCTCAAAAGCTGTTAAGTAATGACCTTGATTTTCCACTGCAATTCCCTCTTGCATAACTTAAGTAGAACAGCCTCATTAGTTGGGTACATCTCAATGCGTGCAGGAACACATCAAACTACAAACTAAAGTCGCAGCATTTCGGATTATCCACCAGATATATTTACTAAACAGTAGATGCTTCCAATTAGTTTTCATATCTCACTGATAGCCCTTATTACCTCAGCTAAAGCATCCTTAAGCTTGAGATTCTCAAGTATGCTCCTTGGGTAAAAATTGAAAATTTGGGTTTTATTGCCAAGATGAAAACTTCTATTTACTTCTCAGAATCTAAGCCTAGAATTATGCCGCTTGTTACAAAAATTAAAATTTGGGTAATGGTCATAAAGGGCGACTCTAGTTGGTCATGCTGCGACGATTGCATTCCTCCTTAAGGAGGATTTTATATTTTTTTATATTTAGAGAGTAAAATTTTCTATTCTACTCTTTTTTGTTTTTTTTGTAGCAAATGAAGCTTGAAAAAGCTTTCCTATAATAGAAAACTGTTTGTCTCACTCAGATTTCAAACCTAAAAAAATTTGAACATTACTACTTTAGTTTTGTTTGATTAACTTTACTGAAACTATTGACGTGCTTATTTTGCCCTCATAATATATAAATCAAGTAGATTGAATAACTCAGTTTAATCTCTATCTAAATCTTTGGATGAAACTAGAAATAGCTAGATGACGATTTTTTAGGGGTGCGTGCATATTCTGAGCTATTTATTTAGCATTTGAAATGCTGAATAACTAATTTAGTTGCTCAATGAAGATTCTCAAATTGAAGTCAAAATTCATGAGAATCAACAGTGGTATAAATCAACCTTGACGACATCTACCATGCGATATAGATAATTCGCAAAGGAGAAATCCAGGAAGTTAACAAATGAGATTTTGAGGGGCAAGTCAAATGCATTGCCTAACTCTTTAAAATGGCTGCAGAAATAGATTGCACCTTCCAACTCTTTTGTTCTCAAAAAGTTTTTGCGATGCCACCCTCTCAATTCTCTCAACTGACTGCTGGAAGCTGAACTACCAGTAGTCAGTTGAGTTTGTTCGCATTAGTTATTGAAGGAACCAGGTAAAAACAATGGCGATAACACTTAGCGACGCGGCACTTAACAACATTGAATCAACAGAATTGCAAGAAATCCAAAAAGAAACAAACTTATTCGAGCCATCAACAGCAGGAACAGCACTTCAAGAACTCGAACAACCAGAAGCAACCGTTTTCAACCTATCAACAACAACAAGTCCAACTAGACCGCAACTCACTTCAGAGCAGCAATCTGCTATAGATGTACTAAATACATTAGAATCAGGCACATCCACAACTGATAATAGAAGCTTCACAACTTCTGGTTCTTCTGGTTTTAATCAAATTCAAGGCACTCCAAACGGCGAAACAATCTATGGCACTAATGGTAAAGATATCATTGCCGCTTTGGGTGGCAATGATACAGTCTATGGTCTAGATGCAAATGACACTATCAGCGGAGGAAGCGGAATTGACACCGTCAGTGGTGGTGCTGGGGCTGACATCATCTATGGGGACTCTAATCCTAGTGGAAATTTAGACTTGATTGCAAGTGGCAATGATATCCTCTATGGTAATGAGGGAGACGACCAAATCTTTGGTCAAGACCGTGACGACCAAATCTTTGGTGGTTCTGGAAATGACTATATTGAGGGTGGGAAAGGAATCGACTTAATCTATGGTGAGGCTGGCAACGACATACTCTACGGTGATGACATAGAGAACAATTCCGGCGTTAGCGGTGACGACACAATCTATGGTGGGACTGGCAATGACAGCATTTATGGTAGTCGGGGGAATGATAGCCTCTTTGGTAATGCTGGAAAAGATTTAATTGTTGGTGGACAAGGTAACGACACCCTTGATGGCGGCGACGGTAACGATACATTGATTGGTACTGACACTGCGTTCTATGGTCAACGGCAACTAGGATTTGGCTTAGGCGAGATTGATACCTTAACCGGTGGGAAAGGTAACGACACATTCGTCCTTGGACTTGCACAAGCAAATGCCAGGGATGCAAACGGTAATGATACTGTTGTACAGGATGTCGTTTTATACGATGATGGCAATGTTTTCGCCAATGGCGTTCGAGACTACGCTCTGATTAAAGATTTTGGCTTCGTTAACGACAGTTTTAACCGTGGTGTAGATAAAATCCAGCTGGCAGGTGAACAGAGCTGGTATTCATTGGGTGCATCTCCTGTTAGCTCAGTATCTGGTACAGCAGTATTTTACACCCAAGGTCAAGATGTGCATGAACTTATTGGTATTGTCGAGGGAATTTCGCAGCAAAATCTCAGTCTTTCCAATACCAGTCAATTCACTTTCGTTTGATTGGAAATTGTAACTCAGGTACTAAACCAAAATCTCAGCTTTTGTGCTTCTTTTCGGTTGAGCGCAAGCATGCTGGGAAACCATGCTCAATCCTACTTGCATAGGAAAGGATTAAAACTTTATGGCTTCAGATATTGCAGTTCAATTTGGTGATATACTGCAAAACCCCACAATCTTTCCCCAAGAACAAGGCAAACTAAACATTGTTGTTAAGAATCAGGGCGATGCACAGATCAACGGACCTGTAAACCTTAAACTTTATGCATCAACCGACAACATTCTTGACACGAATAACCTAGATACCCTTGGTCCAACAAGGGGTGCAAGCGATCGCCTCGAAGGCACAGATGAGTTACTGGGTAATTTGAATGGTCAAACAGTTAACTTAGCGCCAGGTCAGTCCCAAACCTTGACTGTAGACTTTGCTGGATCTGATTTCCGTACTGCGAGTGTTGTGTCCCCAGGACTCTATTATCTGTTTGCACAGGTGGAGCCGGGTAACAATGTTACTGATAGTAATACAGCCAACAACACAGCCAACCAGTTAATTACTCAAGGTGACGCTGTTATCCAATGGAATTCTGTTTTCTTAAATGCTGTACAGACTACGGGTAAAAACGGTGATATTGGTACATCACCTCCACTACAAACACGCGATCTGGCGATAATGAACACGGCAATTTATGATGCCGTCAACGCAATTGACCGGACGCACAAGCCTTACCTAGTGAACGATATCAGCGCATCTGAAGCTCTTGGCGCGTCGAAAGAAGCTGCGGCAGTTCAAGCAGCACACGATACACTAGTCGCTGTGTTCACAGACCCACGATATTCCCCACCAGACCCACAGGGAAATAGACTACGCTCAGACACAATAAACACATTAAAAGCCACATTTGACGAACAACTCAACAGGTCTCTCGCAGCAATCCCTAATGGCGATGCTAAAACCAAGGGCATTGCTATAGGAGGAAAGGTTGCCCAGGAAATACTCGCTAATCGGGTAAATGATGGTGCAGCGACTGCTCAAGTACCCTACACACCAGGAAAGGGCTTTGGCGATTGGCAGCCAACTCCCCCCGATTTTAAGCCAGCATTATTGGCGCAGTGGGGCAATGTTACTCCCTTTGGTCTATCGAGTGGTAACCAGTTCCGCCCGGATACTATCCCTGAGTATGCTAGCCCTCGGTACGCGAGAGATTTTAACCAAGTCAAGTCGCTTGGTCAAGATAATAGCACTGTCCGCAACGCAGACCAGACGGAAATCGCTCAATTCTGGGCATACGATCGCAACGACACCTTCAGACCACCAGGTCAGTTGCTCGAGGCTGTGGAAGAAGTAGCATTAGCTAAGGGCAATACGCTGGAGCAGAACGCCCGTTTGTTTGCGCTGCATAGCATTGCTCAAGCTGATGCGGGCATTGCTGCGTGGGATGCCAAGTACACCTACGAGGAATTGCGCCCAATTACTGCAATCCAGAATGCAGATAAGGACAACAATCCAGACACGATTGCCGATCCAAATTGGAACCCACTGCTAACGACGCCGAACTTCCCTGACTACATATCAGGGCATTCCGTATTTGCTGGTGCAACAGCCGAAGTTCTCAGAAAATTCTACGGCACGGACAACATCAGTTTTGACATTCCTTCACAGGAATTACCTGGTGTTGCTCGCTCATACGGCAGCTTTACGCAGTTCGCCCAGGAAGATGCCCTTAGCCGCATTTACGGTGGAATCCATATTGACACAGCCGCTGTAGATGGCGTGCAAGTAGGCACAAATGTGGGCAACTTCGTGTCTAATAACTTTTTGATTTAGTAGATAGTGGAATAACCAACAACTAACAACTACCAACTTATGTACAGACGCGCCATGGCGCGTCTCTACAACTAACAACTAACAATTGATGATGGAGGGTTCTTATTGGTTCACTCCACAACACTAGCACTCAAAGACTACTCAAGTTTCTCTTGTAATAAATCGTGTTGCAGCAGGGCATCTGCTGCCTGATTGATAGAATCAAAACTCATACCGGATCTATCTGCAATATCCAGCAAAGTATAGTTCCCGTCAGACAAATTCAGAACCCACAACATAGCCATTTCTCTCATTTTTGTATCCGTCTGTCCACCGATTGCGCCGTATAGACCCCTTTTCCCCAACTGCGGCTCACATTTTGGATTTTGGTTGAGGTATTTTTTGTTGTTTTCTAGTATATGCAGAACTGACAAACACTTGGAGAATGAATCGGCAAGGTACTCGGTTTGTACGAGATCCAAATTGTCTGCTGATGTATGATATTCTGGATAACAACTGTGCGGTGTTCTCATGAAACAACCCACAGGTAAGTTAAATCCTGGTGAACAAAACTGCCGTTCGTCATACCCATAAGGAAAGAAATCTATGATTTCAGAATCTTTACCAGAATGCTTTAAGACATGAGTCACGGCTTTGTCGATTTCCGCATCACCTCGACGGCTTTTTTTATAAGTAGACTTGCCCGGATCGCCTAGACAAGTTAAAACTAAACCGTGTTTAATCTTGTGAACCTGATTTTCATTTAAAGAAAGCCAAGTGATGGAACCGATAGTTCCAGGAATGAAGATAAATCGATAAGAGTACGAAAGATTTATTTGGCTCAGATATTTTGCCAGGAATGTTGCGATCGCAATACCAGAGAGATTATCATTACAAAGTGATGGATGACAGGCATGGCATGATATGAGTACTTCGTCTGGTTTCTCTCCTTTAAGGTAATACTCGCCATACGTTAGATGACCGTCCTCCAGGGAAGAATCGATGCACACCTCATACTCTTCGTCTTGTAGTTCCAAGAATTGTTTGTGACTAAGACAAAAGCCCCAGCTTTCTTTGTAATATGAAGTTCGATAAGGAATCCAATCAGGGCGATCGCTTAGTGTAAATAAATGTTTCTTTAATTCCTTTAAATGCATCTTTTGCTTAACAGGCACGCTGTAATTAACAACGTGCAAGTTTGATTTATTAAAGTCTATAATTCTTTCTCCTTTGGAATTCTTAACATACGCATCTTTGATATTCCACTCTTTAGGCACTGTCCAATCAAAAACTTGAGTACCAGTTGGAACTTCATGCTGAGTTAATTCAATATGTTTTTTAATCCAATGCAGCGTTTCTCGAAAACCATTGCCAGTAATAGAGCGGCAAATAGGATACAATTGTGATATTAACTGGTACATTTCTTGGCTAACTTCGTTTGGCTTAAGCCTCTCTTTAATATCAGTAATATTCACGTTTTTAACCTTTTATAGAAATAATTAAATTTTCAATCTAAGCTAAATCTAATCAGCTTGCTAGTTTAGTTTTCAAGTTAAAAAATCACTTTGCGACAATAAAAAGCTTCAGCATACTTATTGGGCGCATTGGATTCAATTCCTCGTAGTCTTAGAATTGATAAAAATGTTTCTTCTGTAAACCATTGTTTGTTATTTTGCGATGGGAAGCTGTCAATAATATACTTAATTTTTTCTTGACAAATTTCCTCGTTTAAATGTACAAAAAAATTAGGATTTCCTAAATCTCCATCATACTTAGGTATTTCATACTCTAGGATTAAATGATTCCTAAATGTATTCCAAGTAAAGTCACAAATTAAGCGATGGTCTTGATGCAGATCGTGACGAGAATGAGTCAAAATTAAATCAGGATTATAATCTTGCTTTAATTGCTCAAAAAAGTGTTTAATTTCAATTCCAATGAAAGGAAAAAAACCATCTTGAAATTGTTTGATTACTATATTTTTTTCTGGGACTTTTTCTAAAAATTTATTAGCGCTGTGATAAGCTTCCTTTTCTCTTTGTATATTTGAGCTAAATACAACCCAATAAAACACAATATTCGGGTAACTTTCTATCAATCTTAAGATTGTGCCTCCACAACCAATTTCTATATCATCGCAATGCGCTCCTAAACACAAAACTTTATAACTTGAGTCGTTCTTTTCCTCAAAATTGAATTTCAGCATATTGCACAAATATCTCGCAAAGAAAATTTTAAATATCGCGCAAAGACGAGCCAGCGCTATGCAGGAGGGTTTCCCTCGTGCCGGCTCTGGCGTCGCAAAGACGCTATGAAAACTTTGCGCCTTTGCGTCTTTGCGCGAAAAATTCATCCGGTTCGTGGGTAAAATTCGATGGTATTTATCCTTAAGCCAATTTGACTGGTACAGAATCATGAGCAACATGGTGAATACGACTATATTGCAAAGATTTTGCCTTTCTTTCATGATTCCATACTGCCCAAGGAGCGTTACCTTGACAATACATATCATCTAACTGCTGTTGCTCTTTGAAGGTATCCATGCACGCCCAAAAGCCATTGTATTTATAAGCAGCTAGCTGTTTTAATTTAATTAATCTTTGAAATGGTTCGTTCACCAATTCTTCTCCGGGTTGGATATATTTAAAGATATCTTTCTTAAATACAAAGAAGCCTCCATTTATCCGAATCCCGGCTTGCTGGACACTTTGAATATCAGTGACCAAACCATTTTCTTGCATGGAAACTAAATGGAAACTTTGCGAGGGTTTGACGCAGAGAAAACTAGCTATTTTGTCATCTCTATAAAAGTCTTCAATTATGTCAGGCAGGTGTAAATCTGTCAAGCCATCACTGTAATTAGCTAAAAATACCTCTTCCCCTTCTAAGTATTCTTCAACAGCCTTGAACCTTTGACCAATATTTGAAGTCAAGCCTGTATCGACAAAAGTAATTTTCCAATCTTCAATATCACTATTTAGAAGTTGGATTTTTTTGCCTCCCTCCTGTAACGTAAAATCATTAGAAACACACTCATCATAATTGAGAAAGTAATTCTTGATGACGTCTGCTTTATAACCAAGGCACAAAATAAAATCTTTGTGTCCGTAGTGGGCATAGTATTTCATGACATGCCACAATATTGGTCTGTAGCCAATATTAACCATCGGTTTAGGGACATTGGCGAAAAATTCTCTTAATCTTGTTCCTAAACCACCGCAGAATAAAACTACTTTCATTGTATTTTCCTTTTTTTCTCTGATTAAATTTCAATGAATTTTCAGTTGATTTATAGAGCATGAATTCACTAATCACGAACCTAACCCCCCAGCGTCCTTCCCACCTCTCCCTAAGCCTCTCCTTTTAGGAGAGGGAAGCGGAAAAACTTTTTTTGTGGGAAGGGGGAGCTAAATTCCCCTCCCCTACCAGGGGAGGGGTTAGGGGAGAGGTTCTTCCAAGATTACTGACTTGATTTCTAGCTGGCTCAAGAATAGACATTAACTTCGGGAATCGGTACGATAAATTGACAACCCCAATCACGTACATACGACATCTGTGACATGATCTCGTTTTTCAAATTCCAAGGTAAAATCAACAGATAGTCTGGCTGTGTTTCTTGAATTTTATCTGGATGAAAGATTGGTATATGAGTTCCTGGTAAGAATTTACCTTGTTTGTATGGGTTCCTATCTACGGTGTAATCAATGAAATCTTCTCTAATCCCACAATAATTCAAAAGGGTGTTACCTTTACCAGGAGCGCCGTAACCAGCAATTGTTTTTCCTTGTCGTTTCGCTGAAATTAAAAATTCTAAAAGTTTGAACTTGGTTTCTTTCACCTTTTCACCAAAGGAAAAATAATGTTTTAGATTGCTAAATCCAGCAGCTTCTTCCCTTGCTCTTAGTTCCTTTACCTGCTGACTAATAGGTTTAGAAGTATCTTCTGCTTGTCTTGCATAAATTCTTAGAGAACCACCATGAGTTGACAGTTCTTCTACATCAAAGATTGTTAAACCGTGCTCTGCAAAAAGTTTCTCTACTGTGAGCAACGACAAGTAAGAAAAGTGTTCGTGATAAATGGTGTCAAACTGGTTTCCCTCCATCAGTCGCATTAAATGAGGAAACTCCATAGTAATGACACCTTGAGGTTTGAGTAAAATTTTAGCGCCTGCTACAAAATCGTTGATATCAGGTACGTGAGCAAGTACATTATTAGCCACTAATAAATCGGCTTGCGTACCATCAGCAGCTAATTCATTCGCTGTGTTTTTTCCAAAGAACTTTACAACTGTGGGAATGCCTTTTTTTATAGCTACCTTAGCGACATTAGCTGCTGGTTCTATGCCCAGAACATTAATTCCTTTGGCAAGAAAATATTGCAATAAGTAACCATCGTTACTAGCTATTTCCACGACTTGAGTATATGAGTGTAACCTAAAGCGAGCTATTACGTTTTCGGTATAATTCTTGGCGTGTTGTAGCCAAGAGTCAGAGTAAGACGAAAAGTAAGCATACTCAGTGAAGATGTCTTGCGGGCTGACATATTCCTGAAGTTGAACTAAAAAACAGCGATCGCACACATAGACGTGCAGCGGATAGAAAGCCTCCATTTGGTTAAGCTGTTCAGGTGACACGTAGCTTTCACAAAGCGGTGACATTCCCAAATCAACAAAGGTATGCTTTAATGTTGATCCACAAAATCGACAGCAACCACGATTGAGGGTTGTACCATTCTGTACGTAGGACTCCAAAGTTGTCTTAATCATTTATTAGCTTCTTTAAGTGTTATGTGTAACTTGATAGAGCGACTCCAAGGGAGATCCCCCCAACCCCCCTTAACAAGGGGGGCTTTGTTCTTCCGTTAACAAGGCGGGTTTTGTTCCCCCTTAACAACGGGGGCTTTGTTCCTCGCTTAACAAGGCGGGTTTTGTTCCCCCTTAACAACGGGGGCTTTGTTCCTCGCTTAACAAGGCGGGTTTTGTTCCTCGCTTAACAAGGCGGGTTTTGTTCCTCGCTTAACAAGGCGGGTTTTGTTCCTCGCTTAACAAGGCGGGTTTTGTTCCCCCTTAATAACGGGGGCTTTGTTCCTCGCTTAACAAGGGGGGTTTTGTTCCTCGCTTAACAAGGGGGGTTTTGTTCCTCGCTTAACAAGGCGGGCTTTGTTCCTCGCTTAACAAGGCGGGTTTTGTTCCCCCCTTTTTAAGGGGGGCTAGGGGGGATCAAGTCTTAACTGAAAAGTATTGGGTAAAATCTAGAACAGGTTCAAACGGAGACCAGCAAGTATCTTTCTCGGAAATTTCACTTATAGGTAAAGGCCATTCAATCCCAAAGGCGGGATCGTCATAACGCAAACCACGCTGGTAGTCTGGCGCATAAAATTCACTCATTTGATACACAACCTCAGCATCATCAGTAAGCGTTTGGTAGCCATGAGCGAACATCTCAGGGACGTACAGAGCTACGCGATTCTCAGCTGTTAACTCAACGCCAAAGTGTAACTTGTACGTAGGAGATTCAGGGCGCAAGTCGATGATGACATCGTAGATAGCACCATGAGTGCAGCGAACCAACTTTACCTCGGTTGCAGGAGCAACTTGATAATGCATGCCCCGTAGAGTTCCCAAGTTGTAGTTGAAAGCTACGTTGCATTGTGCAATTGTTGGCTTTAAGCCGTGAGCGGAAAATTCCTTTTGGCAGAAAGTACGAGCAAAGAAGCCACGAGTATCTTGCCGTTGCTCTAAGTCAATCAGGAATGCGCCTTTGAGTGGAGTTTCTGTGAATAGCATGACTGATTCCAGAAGAAATTTTGATCAATTTGCCCAGTGCGAATCAGATACTCTAGCTGCTTCAAGCGAGTGAATCCTCTAGATAAAAAAGTGGATTCTGATATATCAATAGAACTAAACACATTGAACAACTGCTGGGCACCTTTAGCTGCATCCCACTCACACTTGAATCCTGGTAGTGTCGTGTTAATCTTCTCGAAGGAAACCCGATAGCTGCGGTTGTCCGCACCACTGTCCCCAAAGCTAAGCTTGCATCCGGTGAAGACTTCAGCTACAATCTGGGCAATTTCTTTGACTTGATAGTTGCTGGCAGTATCACCCACATTGAAGATTTGGTTGTGAACAATGTTGCGCTCTGCTTCGAGCGTACAAACGATTGCTTTGCAAATGTCAAGCAGATGAACCAACGGACGCCAAGGAGTTCCGTCGCTCGTCATCTTGATTTCTTTAGTCGTCCATGCTAATCCAGCCAGGTTGTTTAAAACAATATCGAAGCGCATTCTGGGAGATGCGCCGTAGGCTGTGGCATTCCGCAGAAAGGTGGGAGAGAAACCATCGTCAGCTAGTAATTTAACATCTCGCTCTACCAAGGTTTTACATTCTGCATACGCTGTTTGTGGATTGACTTTAGACTCTTCGGTAACATAGTCCTCACTCGCAACGCCATAGACACTGCACGAAGAAGTGTAGACAAAGCGACGCACACCAGATGCTTTCGCTAGTTCGGCGAGACGAACCGAACCTTTATGGTTAATGTCGTAAGTCACATTGGGAGATAATTGCCCGGCGGGATCGTTGGAAAGTTCAGCTAGATGAACGACAGCCTCGACACCTTGTAAATCTTCTTTTGTGATGTGGCGGATGTCTTTGTTTAGGGTTTTGGCAGTTACTTCGGTACCGTTGTATAGCCAGCCAACTTTATAAAATCCTGTGTCAACCCCAATAACCTCATGTCCGTGTTGCATCAAGATTGGGGCTAATAACGAGCCGATATAACCTTCAGTTCCAGTTACAAGTATTTTCATAGGTCTTAAATATTACTAAATAAACTCAGGTTCTGTAAAATACCTCCCAGACTTAATGACTACAAAACCCTGAACAAAGTAACGAGCTTCTCTGGCACGAAGAGCCGCTTGCAGCAGCCGATTGTGCCCATACTGTGGTATCAGCGCAATCGTCTATAAAATAACAGTGTGCAACTAACCTGTTTGCGATCGCGTTCTGGGAAATGTATGATTTAACGTATAAGTTGTATAGTTTGGGTCTGTTTATGCCTCGCTTTGGGTGGAATAATGCTCACACTTACTGCAAATTCATTTGCTCGTAACGATCCATACAAGGCAGGCTAGACGCTGCAACTCGATATTGGCTGACTCTAACAGCTTTGTGGAGGCATTGCCCCTACGCAAAGGCAACAGTCACCCTGACTGTTTTGGGCAATAGTCAATCTGCCCAATTTAGCTTGGCTTGATACTCGCCAAAAGCCACGCTACTACTTGGCGTGTCCACTTGACTGGCGCTGAAGATGAGGAATCCTGCCGGATGATATTAATTATTATTAATTTTTTTTTGAATATTTTTTTTTAAAATATCATAAAATCATTGATTTGTAAATATGTATCTTATGAAAATCATCAAAATAACAAACAGGAGGATGAAAGTTTATTCAGTGCTTTACAAAAGTCTTCTTTGTACTTAGCATTGCCGGATAAGTTAAGAGAAAGTCTGTCTAAAGGTAGAAGATTATGTAAACATTAGTAGTTTAATTTCCAGATACATAAAACAAATAAAAACAAAGTTGAGAATTTGCAAGATATCAAGCCGACAGTTGCCCCGACGATTGCTTTCAAATTAGGATAGCAATAGGCACTCCAACACCAAAAGAAAAAAACCTTATAAAGCAAGGAGTTTGATAGGAATTAGACTTGAAAACAAAAAAAATGTATTAAAACTAACAATTACAAAAGAGTTTCAAAAGCTAATCAAAAAGTTATGAAATACATTTAAATGACGTTTATTATTCGTAATTAATAAAAGTTAACCTACCACAAAAGTAGGAAATAACTGGCTATGCTTGTCGGGGTGCAGGCGGTTGCATAAAAAAGCAACAGACAAGTCAATACGGGCAAGTCAAAACAAATTTATTGTCCTTAATTTATTTATTGCTGCCTTAGGTTGAAAATTTCTAGAGGTTCGAGTTCTGGTTTATGGCACGACGTTCGTTGAAGGCATCTATCGTAGGCATCGAGAAAGCAAAAAGGGCTTTTCAAATCCGGGAATGGACGCAAGAATATCTAGCTAGTGAGGTAGGGCTGGAAACTCGCCAGCCAATTTGGAAGTTTTTTACAGGGAAGCCGATTGAGCGTCAGAGCTTCATGGAGATCTGCTTTCAACTTGGTTTGGATTGGCAAAAGATTGCTGAGCTACCGACAGGAGGCGCAGTAACGGAAAAAAAGCTCGATTGGGACAGCTGCCAGGATATTGATGCCTTGGTGGAAATGGTGCGAAAGCAAAGAAGCGATAAAATTCAAGCCCAGTGCGCCACGATGCGGTTGTTAGATATTTCTCAACCGATTGAGCTAGAAGACATTTATGTTGATGTCAATATTCAGAATAATATTACAAGTCAAAGATGGTTAGATATCTTTGAATTACAAGGCTTTTCAAAAGAATTCGACCGCTTCCCTTGGGATCAATGTCATGAACTCGTTCCAGCGCTACAGACAGTTGCAACCTATCCCAAACTAATGGTGCTAGGCAAACCAGGGTCTGGTAAAACCACATTTTTACAATATATCGCCACCCAATGCAATCAAGGCAAGTTCCAAAGAGACCGGATACCTATTTTTATACGATTAAAAAATTTTGCTGAGGATGCCAGAGAAACAGGGGATTTTAGTTTATTGAACTATATCACTCAAGAGCTTGCTTACTTCGGCATTTGTGACCAGCAAATCCAAACATTACTCGCTCATGGCAAACTGTTGATTCTACTGGATGGCTTGGATGAAATTCCAGAAGAAGATAGCGCCGAAATCGTGAAAAAAATTCGCAAGTTATCTGAGGAATATTACAAAAATCAGTTTATTATTACCTGTCGGATTGGTACTCAGCAGTATCGGTTTGAGGGATTCACCGATATTGAAATTGCCGATTTTGACGCCTTCCAAATAGAAGCCTTTGTCCAAAAGTGGTTTGTCAACGTTGGTAGGAATTCCAGTGAACAAGCACAAGCCAAAGCTAGTCAGTTCATGCAAAAGTTGCAGTTATCGGAAAATGGGCACATTCGAGAACTAGCTGTGTCGCCGCTTTTGCTCAACCTGGTTTGTTGTGTGTTTCAAACCCGCTCAGACTTTCCCGCTAGGCAGGTCGAACTTTACAAGCAAGGATTGGACATTTTGCTCAATCGCTGGGATCAAGTCAGGAGCATTAAACGCGATGGTATTTATGGTGATTTGTCTTTACCCCACAAGCTCAAACTGCTGAGTCAAATTGCTGCCATCACCTTTAAGCAAGAACGTTACTTTTTTACAAAAAGCAATGTCCGGCAATACATCGCGGACTATCTGCGTAACTTACCCACTGCCCAAGCTGATGATCCCGAGGTACTGCAACTCAATAGTGAGGCAGTGCTGAAATCGCTCTTAGCACATGGTCTACTGGTGGAGCGGGCGCGGGGGATTTACTCGTTCTCGCATCTCACGTTTCAAGAGTATTTAACGGCTAGAAACATTGTTACTAGTCCTAAACCAGAGATATTAGAAGAAAAATTGCTCGAGTTGGTCAGCCATGTGACCGAACCCCGTTGGCGCAAAGTCTTTTTACTCACAGCTGGTATGTTGGGTCATGCCCCTGACCTGCTGCAGTTAATGAAGCAACAGATTGATGCGCTTGTTGGCGCTGATGAGCAATTGCAGCAGTTCCTCATCTGGCTCAACCAGAAGTCCCTTTCCGTCCAGGCTCCCTACAAAGCAGCAGCTATTCGTGCTTTTTACCTGACACTGGTTCTTCCTCGCGATCTGAGCATAACCCGTGACCTGACTCTCTCCCTTGCCATCGATCCCAGGGTTGCTGGTAATCTTGCCACTGATTTGACCGTAGATCTGGCTCTTAACCGTGCGCTATCCCTCAGCCTAGCCCTGGCAGCTGACCCGACTCTGGATCGAGTCCTTGCCCTCAGTTTTGCTCTGACTTATGACATAGATGTTTTCTGTGACTGTGAGTTCGAGCAATCGCTGCAACAACTTAAAAAACAACTACCAGCCCCAGATCAAGGCAGAGAAAGGTTGAAGAAATGGTGGAACGCTAACGGTCAGACTTGGGTTGAGAAATTGAGGTCTCTGATGCTTCGGTGTCGCAATATAGGTCATCAATGGCAGTTCAGCGATCAGCAAAAGGAAGTCCTCAAGCAGTACTACGCTGCCAACCAGTTGCTGGTGGATTGCCTCAAGGTCGCTTGTGAAGTCAGTCCCACTGTGCGAGAGCAGATTTCGGAAACGTTGTTGTTGCCCATCACCAGAACATCAGGTGGTGCATCGGAAAAAAAGGTATATTTAGCTACTGGAAATGTGGTGAAGCTATGGTAGCCACTTATGATGTACCCCTTGTTGTCTTTTCGGTGGCGATCGCATTCATCGCCTGTTACACAGCACTGGATCTGGGTGGACGGGTGGAGGTGAGCACTGGGCAAGCGCGTAATCTGTGGCTCTTGGTTGGCGCGATCGCCCTGGGAATTGGCATCTGGTCAACGCACTTCATCGGGATATTGGCTTATAAGCTGCCGATCCCCATAACTCACGACCTCTCAATTGTCTTAGTCTCGATGGGGGTGGCAATTGTTACCTCTGGAGGAGCGCTCTGCATCGTCAGGCGTGAGAAGCTGGCGACGCTTGGGTTGCTCTTTGGGGGCGTTTTAATGGGACTTGGGATTGCAGCCATGCACTACATCGCCATGGCGGCAATGCAACTACAAGCGAAAGCGAGCTACGATCCAAACCTGGTTGCACTTTCTGTCGTGATTGCGATCTGTGCATCCCTCATCGCCCTAAAGCTGGTGTTCCATCTGCGCTCCCAGACCATGCTGAGCGGGAGCGTGTGGAAGCTCGGCGGTGCGAGCATCATGGGAGGTGCCATTGCCGGGATGCACTATACAGCAATGGCGGCGGTCAGCTTTCAGCCCGCTGACCAAGTGGTACAGCCCGTTCATGGCTTGAACCACTCTTTACTGGCGACTGCAATTGGAATTGCGACTTTGGTCATCCTGAAGCTAACGGATCTGACTAGCTTTTTCGATCAGCGCCTGGGTGCCGAGACCGCCAGAGCCGAGGCACTGTGCGAGAGCGAAGAGCGCTTCCGCTCCTTGGTGCAAAATGCATCTGATATTATTGCGGTTATCGCAGCCGATGGCATCATTTGCTACACAAGCCTATCCGTCAAAAATATTCTGGGTTATCAACCCGAGAATTTGCTTGGCAAAAAGGGTTTTGAACTCGTCCATCCTGACGATCGCCCCAAGGCAGAAAGTCTCTTGAGGGAAGCCCTCGATTATTCTAAGACCAAGATCACAGCTGAGTTTCGTTTACAGCACGCAGATGGTTCGTGGCGAGATTTTGAAGTGCTAGTCAATAATCTACTGGCTGAGCCGAGTGTGGCTGGTATTGTTACCACTTGCCGCGACATCACCGAGCGCAAGCGGACCGGGGAGGCGCTGCGGGAGTCGCAACAGATGCTGCAGTTAGTGATGGATAACATTCCGCAATTCATCTTCTGGAAGGATAGGAACTCTGTCTTTTTGGGTTGCAATCGTAACTTTGCACAACTAGTGGGCCTTGGCAGTCCAGAGAATATTGTTGGCAAAACAGATTACGACTTGACATACCAGACACAGGAGGCGGACTTCTTTCGCAAGTGTGACCAGAGAGTCATGGAAACGAGTACACCCGAATATCATATTATTGAACCTCTACTGCTAGCTGATGGCAAACAAGCTTGGCTAGACACTAACAAGGTTCCACTTCATGATTCGAGAGGAAATGTTGTAGGCATACTCGGCAGCTTTGAAGACATCACCGAGCGCAAGCGAGGAGAGGCAGCATTGGTAGAAGCGCGGGAAGCAGCTTTTGAAGCATCGCGTCTCAAATCTCAGTTCCTAGCCAACATGAGCCATGAGATCCGTACCCCGCTGAATGCTGTCATTGGGATGACGAATCTGCTTTTGAATACGGAACTCAAACCCGAGCAACGAGGCTTTGTCCAGACAATTCGCCACAGCAATGACGCATTACTTAGCATCATAAACGACATTTTAGACTTCTCCAAAATTGAGTGCGGCAAACTCGAACTGGAACAACAACCCTTCGATCTACAAAAATGTGTTGAGGAATCCATCAGCTTAGTAGCTTCCAAGGCAGCAGAAAAAGGCTTAAAGCTAGCATACTCGATTGCTCCCTCCACCCCAAAGACGCTCGTAGCAGATGCTGCCCGACTCAGCCAAATCTTAGTGAATCTACTGAGTAATGCGGTTAAATTTACAGAATTTGGGAAAGTGACTGTTTCGGTAACGGCAAAGAAGGTGAGGGGCAAGCAAGACTGGCGTTCTCTCGTGAGTCCTGACTCCTTAGACACTTATGAAATTGAATTTGCTGTCAAGGACACAGGCATCGGCATTCCCCAAGAGCGGATCGAGCATCTGTTCGAGCCCTTCACCCAAGTCGATTCTTCGATCAGCCGTCGCTATGGAGGCACGGGGCTGGGTCTTGCCATCTGTAAACAGCTAACCGAAATCATGGGAGGACGGATCTGGGTGGAGAGTACGCTGGGTCAAGGCTCCTCCTTTTATTTCACGTTAATTGCCCAATCCAGTCCCATGCAAGTGGATACCCCTAAGGTGGAGTCAAGAGTTGCGATACCTCAAATAGCTGAACAGTTACCCCTACGGATTCTGTTAGCCGAAGACAATCAAGTGAACCAGCAGGTTGCCCTGCTCATCTTAAAGAAGCTTGGGTATCAAGCTGATGCCGTTGGCAATGGACTAGAGGTACTGCGATCGCTGCGCTGTCAAATGTATGACGTGGTGTTGATGGACATACAAATGCCAAAAATGGACGGATTGACAGCCACCCGTCATATCTGCCAAGAATGGTCAAAAGACCAGCGACCCCGGATTATTGCCATGACAGCCTATGCCACCGACTATGCTAGGGAGCAGTGTTTGGAAGCAGGTATGGATGACTACATCAGCAAACCAATTGAAATAGAAAAACTCGTTCAGGCTTTGAGCCAGTGTCAGCCAAATAGAGCAGGGGGAGCTCTTGAGCAAGGGAGCAGGGGAGCTCTTGAGAATGAAAAATTTCTATCCTCTGCCCCTCTTGATGCGAAGACGTTGCAATCATTACGCAAGATGGCGGGTGAGCGAGCAAACGAAGTTCTGGCTGAAATCATCAATAATTATCTGGCAGAAGCGCCGCAACTGCTGCAAGCGATGCGTGCCGCTGTTGCGACAGGAGACGCGTGCCGACTGCAACAGGCGGCGCACACGCTAAGATCCGCGAGTGCCAACCTGGGTGCGATCGCTCTTTTGGAGCTTTGTAAGGCTTTGGAAGTCATGGGTGGCGCTGGTACCACCACAGGGGCATTGGCGGGTGTGTTGCAAGTTGAGGCGGCATACGAAACAGTTAAGGCAGCCTTGCAAATCGAACGTGAGCGGCTTTAAACATGAGTATCGACCCTGTTCAAAAAAACTCCCCCTTAATTTTTGTTGTCGATGACGACAAATCCATGCGGATGCTGCTGCGTGTCGCACTGGAACAAGAAGGCTACCAAGTGCTGGAAGCACAAGATGGCGCGGCGTGTCTAGCCGCCTATCAAAATCAAAAGCCCGACGCGATTTTGCTGGATGCTGTGATGCCAGGGATAGACGGCTTTGCCTGTTGCACCCAGTTGCGAACCGCAAACGACAGCACTGTGCCTGTGTTGATGATCACGGTGCTTGACGATCCAGATTCGGTTGAGCAAGCGTTTGCAGTCGGGGCTACAGATTATATCACAAAACCGATTCACTGGGCAGTGCTGCGCCATCGCGTGCGTCGTCTGCTCGAACAATCCCGGCTTTATAAACAGTTAGAAGAAGCCAATCTCGAATTGGAGCGTCTAGCGGGCATAGTGGCTCGTTATAAGGAAACGCGCAAAAAGCCTCCAGCATAATCTCTGATTAAATATTTCAAAGCAACATTTGAGATTTTATCAAGGCATTGCTTTCCAACTATCAAGTACTTCTCGAATAGACTGCAATTCAGTGAGATATTCATTTACTTTGATTCTCTGACTCTCAAGCATAGCAACAATCTCAGGAGCTTTTACTTCCCTTGTTGCTCGTTCTTTAAGCAAGTTGTCAAATTGAGATTGAAATCTATTTATGTAGTCATTAATTTGCTTTTCGCCTTTTTGAAAATCTTCTGATACTTGTTTTTGAATGACTCGCTGGAGCAACTCTATGTTTCTCTGCACTTGTTCGTCTATCTTCTTCTGAATTGCTTGTGAAGTCAGTTTTAAATCTATTTCATAGAAAGAAACTGTTTCCTGATAAGGAACATCTACTTCATATGATTCATCAGAGGCACAGCAGCGACTCTTGTTTCTGGTTTCTTTTCTAGTTCTAGTAAATACTTCTTGCTGCTTTTCTATTTTGGCATCAATTCCTGAAAATTCAAACTGAGGAAACTCAATTGGATTAGTACCTATTTCAACTTCTAAAGCATTTCCTATGTACTTAGAAACTTCATCCGATATTGCTTGGATTTGTTTTTGAATTTTTTGAACTATATATTCGCGAATTTTTGTTCCATCTCTGACCAGTTTATCTTGAGTATCTAACCAAAAATTTTGTATTATAGGGGTGCAGTAATCATTAATTATTTTCCCAATTTCGTCAGCATATTTTCTCTTATTGACTCTAATCTTATATGGATCTGAGCTAGCGTCAACTTCAAATAAAGAACTTAACTTCTTCCAAATATATGTAAAAATATTTTTCTCATCATCACGTTCTAAAGTATTGTTGAATTGAGTTTCAACGACCTTTTCTATTTCTATTTTTATTTGTTCTTTAGCAGTTAAGGCAAAATTGTGAATTCCCAAACTAAATTCACTGATTAATATTTGCTTGCCGAAAATAAAAGGAAGTATAAAAACCATATAATTCTTTGATGAGTTCCCTAGGAATTAGGAGGAAGATGAGGAAGTTGAGAATCAGTAAGCAACTTACTATCTGCTGATGTTAATCCTAGAGATTTAGCAATAGCAGATGATTCAAGATATCGTTTCATTGCCCCTTCGATGCCTGGTGTAATGGGTCGATTTTTAATGTCTTCGTTGACTGCTTTCGCCTCAGCCAGGAACTCTAGATTTTTAGTGTGTTCATAAATGAGTTCGTTCTCAATCTGTTGCAAACGTTCTAGTTCTTGCTGAGTCAAAGATTGGTAATATGTTTTTACTGCTTGCTTATGGTCATCGAGGATTTGGAAAAACTCGTAAACCATACCCGCAGTTCCAACAACGGCTAACGCTGGCGCTGCTGTAGTTAAGGCGATCGCAATTGGTGGACAAGCTGCTGCAACTGCTGTGGTTGCAAAAGCTGTAGCGCCTCCAACTGTGCCACCAACTAAGGTATCTTTTAATGTTTCTACGGTGGCTTGTTGTGCAGAAATTTCACCCCGAATTACACGAAGCGCGTTGGTTAACATCGAAAATGGTGCTGTTGTTGCTGCACCAATGGCTGCTCCTAGAGGAGCAGCTTGAAAACCTGCTTTGACAGCACCCATCATATTGTCAAAATGCCATTTGGCATTTATTCTCATTTGCTCTTGCCAGATCATAGGCTTATTGCCGCGAGCAATGTTGTCTCTGGCATTCTCCCAGTAGATGTTTTTGGGGTCATTTGAGCCACCTTGGCTGTGGGGCTTGATGTGACTAGCGTGCTTATCGGATAAATATTTTTGGGCATTAACACCAGCCGATTTGCTGTCAATGCCAGCTCGTTGAACTGGGGGAATCTTTTCTAACATCTGTTCGGCTTGCACTCTGGTTCTTGGAAGTTCACCAGGTCGAATCCCACCTTTATATAATCTACGCACCGCACTTAAGGGTAAATCCTGTAATTGGGCATGGTGAACGCTGGTCGTCGCAGTGGCGTTAACAGCGGAATTACGCTCTTGATTGTCAGACATGGATTAACAAATTTACTATGTATGTATTACGTTGGTTCGCTTCAGACCAAAAAATGGCATTAGCTTCTTTTCTTATGATTCCCATTTGGTCATCGCTCATAACACACCTGAAAGATTGCCTAGAAGAAGTCAAAGGATTTGAGGTACTGCCTACACTTTTGGTTTAATTGGTATCGTCGCTTGAGTAAAGACTATGAGGTGCTGCCGGAAACCGTGGCGACGTTTATTTATGCGGCGAGGATGTCAAAAGGGAAAGGATTTGCAGTAACGAGAGCATTGTTGACTCAACCTGAGACACAAACAGACCAAAACTATAGAACTTATACGTTAAGTCATACATTTTCTAGGACGCGATCGCAAACACGTTGATTGCACACTGTTATTTCATAAACAGTTGGTTCCACCCCAGGGGGATATTACGGGTGGGTGTGTTGCGAGTAAAGATAGCTCGTAACGAGAAACGCGAATTTGCAGTCAATGGTGGGGGTATTTTGCAAAATCTAATGTCATCTTCTAGCCGCAGCCCTACAACGCTTGCAGATAGGGAGGCAGTTACAGTAAAGGGCAAATTTTTCTTTAAGAGAGATCAGAAGTTTTTTCTCAAAGGAGTTAGCTACGGTCCTTTCTCCACCGGCACGCATGGCGAGCCTTTTCCAGAAAAACCAGTTGTGGAGAAAGACTTTGCCATGATGGCACAGCTGGGCGCTAACTGTCTACGTATCTATACCGTTGCACCTGATTGGCTTTTGGATCTAGCTGCAACCTACGGTTTGCGGCTGCTTATTGGCATCCCCTGGTCTCAACATATCGCCTTCCTTGACTCCTCTGCTGTTCAGGCAGAAATCCGTAACTGCATTGCCACCGGAGTTAAAGCCTGCCGGAACCATCCCGCTGCCTTTGCCTATTTGGTGGGCAATGAGATTCCTTCAGATATTGTGCGTTGGCATGGTCAAAAACGGGTTCGTGCTTTTGTCAAAGAGTTAATGGCGGTAGCAAAAGACAGCGATCCAGAGGGTCTGGTAAGCTATGCCAATTACCCCTGTACTGAATATTTAAATATTGACTTTACTGATTTTTTATGCTTTAACGTCTACCTGCATCAAGAAAAAGATTTTCGCCGCTACCTATCCCGACTCCATAACCTGGCGGGGGATAAACCTCTCGTGCTGAGTGAGTTTGGTGTTGACTCGATCCGTGAGGGAACCCAGGAACAAGCACAGATCCTCTCCCAGAAGTTGTCATCAAGCTTTGACATGGGAGCGGCAGGGACGATCGTCTTTTCTTGGACGGATGAGTGGTTTACTGGCGGGTATGCTATACAAGATTGGGCTTTTGGCTTGGTTGATGCTGAACGTAACAAAAAGCCTGCGTTCGACACCGTGCAGCAGTATTACACAGCGCCTCTGCCGCCAGTGCTACCTGAGTATCCTAAAGTCTCAGTGGTTGTCTGCGCGTACAATGCTGAGCGCACTATGGATAGTTGCCTAGCTTCTCTCAAAGAACTCAACTACCCTAACTATGAGGTGATCGTAGTTAATGATGGCTCGACTGACGGCACTCTAGAAATAACTCAGCGCTACGACTACGTACGCCTGATTAGTCAGGAAAACAAGGGACTAAGCGCAGCACGTAACGTTGGCATCGCCGCCGCGACGGGCGAGATTGTTGCCTTTACCGATTCTGATTGTATGGCAGATCCAGACTGGCTCACCTATCTGGTCGCAAAGTTTCTCTCGTCGGGTTTGGCAGCCGTCGGTGGTCCAAACTTATCTCCTCCTGAAGACTCTCTTGTCCCAGCCTGCGTTGCTGTGTCTCCCGGTGTACCCACCCACGTACTTTTGAGCGATGAGGTAGCCGAACATATTGCTGGCTGCAACATGGCTTTTCGTCGGGAGGTTCTACAGGAAATTGACGGGTTCGACCGGCAGTATCGTGCTGCGGGTGACGATGTTGATATATGCTGGCGGCTGCAAGACAAAGGCTACGCAATTGGCTTTAGCCCAGCTGCAATAGTATGGCACTTTCGCCGTAACACGGTAGATGCGTATCTTAAGCAGCAGCGAGGCTATGGTAAGGCAGAGGCGCTCGTTTATTTTAAGCATCCCAACCGCTTTAACCTTCTGGGACAGCCCAGCTGGGCGGGGAGGATCTACGGAGATTTATCCTCATTTCTTCGTTTTGGTCAACCAGTTATCTACTCTGGGGTGTTTGGTCGCGGGTTGTTTCAAACCCTATATGAGCCTTCTGGCTCCCTCATTTCTTACCTCCCCCTAACGCTGGAGTGGAATGTAGCGGCTGGTGTTTTATTTGTGTCTGCGCTTGTGTCTGGTGATTATCCGTGGGTGGCGGCGGCAATGTTCCTCACCTCTTTTGTCTGGTGTATAGCTGGTGCCTTACAAGCACGCATTGAAGAGCGGTTTCAGGGAGCAAGGGCACGCCTGCTTGTTGCTGTGCTGATCTACCTGGGTCCTATTGTACGCAGTGTAGAACGCTACCGCTGGCGCATAAAACAACTTACTAAAGTAGAACCGATAAAGTTTGATAAGCCGTAAAGAAAAATGGAAGCAGTTTCTAATAACAAGAGTCAAATACTGACTCAACCGGAGTTGATAAAGTTTGCTCGATCAGCTAAAAGAGTACACATTTGTT
Organism: Scytonema sp. HK-05; assembly: GCF_963872035.1. NCBI lineage: Bacteria > Bacillati > Cyanobacteriota > Cyanophyceae > Nostocales > Scytonemataceae > Scytonema > Scytonema sp. HK-05. The sequence continues at coordinate 122,029 of NZ_CAWMYC010000046.1, read as the reverse complement.
GGCGCGATCGCGCCTATGAGTTGTCCTATTGGACAGAAACAGGACTGGAAAAGGAGAACCTGCTTCAAGAGGTCATGGATTTCCTCCTGCCCTACAAGTATTTCATCACTGTCGATGATGGGTGGAGCGACTGGGATTTGGAGATTCACCGGGGGATCTGGTCAAAAATTCAGGTGAACGTGTGTACTGAAAATCACGGTGGCAACAAGAGATTACTGAGGCTACGGTGTGGACTGAGGATGTCGCAGTTTGCCACTATGGCTATGGTTGCGTATTTCGTCTACACAGTTGTGGCAATCCTTCTGGGAATGCCAGAAGTCGCTTTAGTTACATCTTTAGTAGGGGTACTCAACGCCGTCGTCATTTTCTATCAGAACTTCGGTTTGGGGCGTATTCTCTACCACGTGCTGGAGATGGTCGCCAAAAAACTCCACCTGCTGCCGATACACCCCAAGAGCACCAAGTCTGTCGTACAAAGTGCAGTCATACAAGCATAACGTTTGTTTTAGTGCTTCTTTATACTAATGAGCAAATGGTCAGACGAGAGATGAATTTGTAAATGAGGCAAGGGTTAAAAGCAATGATGCACCGATACGGGCGCTTGCTCGAATATCCGCTGCGGCAGTGGCGCACCATAATAGCAATCCTCGCTCTCACGGCTGGCACCTCAGCCACCGCAACACTTCAACCTTGGCCAATGAAAATCCTGGTGGATTATGCCCTCTCTCAGGTAGCCCTCCCCCCCCTAGTTTCTTCGTTTGCGAACTTCAAAGAGTCCCTGACGCCACCACTGCTGGTCATTGTCGCTGCTTTAAGTAGCCTCGGACTTTATGCTTTGAACGCGATCCTTGACACGAGCTTGAGCTGGGCTTGGAGTGCTGCTGGGCAAGGTATGGTCTACGAACTGGCTCAAAACCAGTTCTCTCGTCTTCAACGCCTTTCACTGCTGTTCCATAGCCAGCGTACTGTCGGCGATTCTTTGAGCCGCTTGACAGGAGATTCCTATTGTGTATATACCCTAGTCAGTGCTGTGCTAATTTCACCTGTGCAGCATCTGCTTATGCTCTTCACTATTAGCATCGTCGCCTGGAACCTGAATTCTTCACTAACGCTGATAACGCTATGGGTTGCACCAATGATGGCTGGTTTTGCCCTCGTCTTTGGTTCCCGACTCAAGCGCCGGACAAAGCTGAATCGCGAGGCGCAGTCTCGCCTCACCAGTTTTGTCCACCAAACGCTCACAGCAATCCCAATGATTCAGGCATTTAGCAGGGAGAGTTACAATACCCAGCAGTTTAAGCACCTGGCTCAAGACACAGTTACGATTTCGCAACGCGAAACCCTGCTCAAAAGTACCTACGGTCTTGCAAATGGTTCTGTGACAACGGTTGGTAATGCGATTGTCCTTTATATGGGCGGGCTGCAGGTGTTATCAGGAGCTATGAGTGTCGGTAGCTTGCTGGTTTTCCTGGCATATTTACAATCCATACAAGGAGCATTTCGGGGGTTGTTTGGCATCTACGGGAGCCTGAAGTCGGTAGAAGCCAATATGGATAGAGTGCTAGAGATTTTGGATGCTAAAGATGGGGTGCACGATGCCCCAGGAGCCAAACCATTGCCTGTTCGTGCACCGGGAGATCGGGGACATATATGTCTAGAGGGAGTTACCTTCGGTTACGAAGCTGGCTATCCTGTGCTAGAAAACATTACCCTGGAAGCGCGACCGGGAGAAACTATTGCTCTGGTCGGTGCGACGGGTGCTGGTAAGAGTACGTTGGTCTCTCTCATTCCTCGTTTCTTTGATCCCTGGCAGGGACGAGTCTTATTCGATGGGGTGGACGTACGAGGTGTGCAACTCAATAGCCTGCGCGAGCAGATTGCCCTGGTGCTACAGGAGCCGTTTCTTCTGCCACTCTCGGTGGCACAGAACATTGCTTACGGTCGTCCGGGAGCAAGTCAACAGGAGATTGTCGCAGCCGCCAAAGCCGCTAAGGCACACGAATTCATCCGGCAGCTGCCTCAGGGGTATGACACCGTTCTGAGTGAAAGAGGAGCTATCCTCTCTGGCGGACAGAAACAGCGGCTGGCGATCGCTCGGGCGCTGCTTAAGGATTCGCCGGTACTCATTCTCGACGAACCCACTTCTGCTCTGGATGCCCACACTGAAAGCTTACTGCTGGCAGCTTTAGAGCGCTTGATGCAGGGGCGGACAGTATTTATTATTGCTCATCGCCTCTCGACTATTCTCCGGGCGGATCGCATCGTGGTGCTGGAGCAGGGGAGGATTGTGGAGATGGGAACGCACCAGGAGTTGCTGACAGGTTCTCGTCTTTACAAGCGTTTGCACTCCTTGCAGTTTCCCGATTCGCCGCAGGAGGTCGTGTTATGAAACTGTGGTGGCTGCGACTAGCACATTACGCCCGAGTCCGTTGGCGCGGACTCGCCTTTGTGCTGCTGCTCATGCTAATTAATGTAGGGCTGAATGTGCTCAAGCCCTGGCCTTTGAAGTTGATTGTTGATTGCGTCCTGGGTAACCAATCCCTGCCAAATACTCTTGTTTGGCTCAAAACCTTAGTTGGTGGTGCCGATGTTGGGCTACTCGGTCCCTTAGCGGGTGCTACAATCGCTCTATTTCTAGCTGGTGAAGGAGTTCGTCTGCTCCAAGACTATGTTGGTGCTGGCGTTGGCAGTCAAATGGGTTATGACTTGGGAGCAGCACTGTTTCATCGCCTACAGCATCTTTCTCTGGAGTTTCACAACCAACAGCAAGCTGGCGATCTCGTCCGGCGAGTCATGACTGACAGCATCTGTATTCGGAATCTGGCGATGGGGGTTTTTCTGCCCGTGCTGACTTCCGTGGTGAATCTGGTAGTCATGTTCGTTGTCATGTGGCAACTTGATCACTTCCTTTCACTGCTCTCGCTACTCGTTGCTCCCCTGATTGTGTTACTGATTTGGGTCTTTAACAAGCCCATGATTGAGCGAACCTATCAGCATCAACAATTTGAAGGCGAGATTATGGCGCTTAGCGAGCAGACGTTAACAGCGCTACCAATTGTTCAAGCATTTGGTCGCGAAGCACACGAAGATGAGCGCTTTCGCTACCTGTCTCAAAAAGCGCTCCAGGCTTGTTTGCGCGCTGTTTTTGCCCAGATGCAATTCAAAATTGGGGTGAGCGGGGTAACGGCAGTCGGAACAGCAGGAATTATGCTATTTGGCGGCTTCCAGGTTTTGGATGGGTTACTTTCAATTGGGTCTTTACTGGTCTTCCTTTCTTATCTCGCCTCCTTGTATGCGCCGATGGAGACTTTGGCTTATATGTCGTCTGGTTTTGCAGCAGCGGCAGCTAGTGCTCGTAGAGTGCTAGATGTGTTAGATGCCAAGGAGGAGGTACGGGAAATTGCTGATGCCAAACCTCTGCTTTTACAACCCGGTAAAGCGAGTGGATACGTATGCCTAGAGAAAGTCACCTTCGGCTACCAGCATGGGAAACCCATACTCCAAGACATTTCCTTGGAAGCACAGCCAGGGGAAATGATCGCGCTGGTCGGTGCGACAGGAGTAGGTAAGAGTACCCTGGTTTCTCTGATTCCCCGTTTTTTCGATCCTTGGCAGGGACGAGTCCTCTTCGATGGGGTAGATATCCGAGACGTGCAACTGCAAAGCCTCCGCGAGCAGATTGCCCTGGTGCTGCAGGAGCCGTTTCTACTACCGCTAAGCATCGCGGAGAACATTGCCTATGGCTGTGTTGGTGCTAGCCGCCAAGCGATCGCCGCCGCCGCCCAAGCTGCCAATGCTGACACCTTTATTCAACGATTACCCCAAGGTTATGACACCATCATTGGTGAGCGAGGAGCTACGCTTTCAGGGGGAGAAAAGCAACGGTTGGCGATCGCCCGTGCCCTACTCAAGGATGCTCCAGTGCTGATTCTGGATGAACCCACCTCTGCTTTGGATGCTCAAACCGAGTTTCTGCTACTGGAGGCATTAGAGCGACTGATGGCAGGACGAACTACGTTTATTATTGCCCATCGCCTCTCGACAGTACAACGAGCAGACCGGATCGTGGTGTTGGAACGAGGACGAGTTGCGGAGATAGGAACCCATCAAGCATTGCTAAACGCTCGTGGGCTGTACTATCGCCTGCACCAAACCCAGTCCAGCCGACCAATCATCCATTCTGAATCGGTATAAAGCAATACGGTTGATGCTAAGGCTAAAACTTTTTGTAAAAATCAATTTTTTTTAACGAACCGCCAAGGACGCAGAGGACGCAAAGAGAAAAAAGAAATGCTTAACTGAACTGTATTACAGTATAAGCCAGGGGAGAGAAGGTGAACGATTTAACTAATCAGGAGTCGGAGTACAGGGGAATTACGGATTTTCCACAGAATGTCCAAATTGGTTCAAACACAGTCATCATGGGCAATCTCGCGTTCAAGCGATTCCATAGCCGTAAGACACAGGGGCTAATCATCGGTGACCATTGTACTATGGACGGCGTTCACTTCGATATTGGTGAGAAGGGGCAGGTCGAGATTGGCGACTATTGCTACTTCACAAACGCTGTACTTTTGTGCGAACTTGAACTTCGCATTGGCAGCTACGTTGTGATTGGATGGAATACGACACTCGCTGATACCGACTTTCATCCGATCGCACCTGCTGAACGCATTGCTGACGCGATCGCCTGTTCACCTCTGGGCAAGACCTTACCGCGACCAGAAATCGTAAAGCGACCGGTGGTTATTGACGACGGCGTCTGGATTGGACCGAACGCCACAATCCTCAAGGGAGTCCATATTGGAGCTGGGGCAATTGTGGAGCCAGGTGCAATGGTGAACCGAGATGTACCGCCACGCACCCGAGTCATGGGTAACCCGGCACAGATTATTGGGGAGGTTTAACGGCGATGTCTACACGCACTCTCTCCTGGGATTGGTATCCAGGAACGATTCCAGAAAACGTGGTTCTTGACGAAACCGCCTACGTTGAAACGACCTTCAGTTTTCAGTTATACCGTAGCGAAGCACCAGTGGGGGTAGAATACGGTCGCGGTGCTTCCACCTATCTGGGGACGATGTTTGATGTTGGTCCGCGTGGGCAAGTCAGCTTGGGTAACTATGCGCTTGTCCACGGAGCCAGGATTATCTGTGACGCCCAGATCGAAATCGGTGATTATGCCCTCATCTCTTGGAATGTTGTTTTGATGGATACCTACCGACTACCGTTCGACCCGACACAGCGGCGGCGTGAACTAGAACAGATACCATTTCGTTCGCCCCGATGTATTGATGGCATGGTACCAGCGCAACCGATTCTCATCGGTTCTAACGTTTGGATTGGTTTTGATGCCTGTGTACTACCAGGCGTCACGATTGGAGAGGGGGCGATCGTCGGTGCCCGGTCTGTTGTCACCCAGGATGTCCCACCGTACACCATCGTGGCTGGCAATCCTGCCCGTGTTGTTCGTGAGTTAGATGCAGGAGGAATTGACCGTGAGAAGTGAACGCCCCAGTAAAGGGAAAATTATAGTTTTTGGTATTCTATTTTGGTATCCCTTAGCAGGGGTGACTTACCAGTTCCTCCACTACCTGCTAGGGCTTCGTCGCTTAGGTTATGACGCTTATTATATAGAAGATTCATGGCGTTGGATTTACAATCCCCGCATCAACGACCTTTCTCCAGATGCTACTGAGAATATCCAGCAAATTGCCCCCATTTTAGAGGCGTATGGCTTCAAAGATCGGTGGGGATTTCGCGACTATCTCGGGGGTGAATGTTATGGGATGACTGAAGCCCAAATCCTGCAATTATATCAGGAAGCAGACGCCTTCTTGAACGTAACGGGTGACCAGGAAATCCGCGAGGAGCATCTGGCTTGCCGCCGCCGCATCTATGTAGAATCAGATCCGGTTGCCTCTCAGATTCGGATTGCTCAGGACGACCAAAAACTCATTGCTCACCTGTCCGCCCACGATACCCACTTCAGTTTTGGGGAAAATCTAGGGGCACCAGATTGTGGTGTTCCCGTCGGTGGCTTTCAGTGGTTACCTACCCGCCAACCAGTTGTGCTGGATTTGTGGGACTCAAACTTCACACCAGGGATTGCTTACAACACCATCGCCACTTGGAATAATAAGGGGAAGGACATTACTTATCAGGGCAAAACTTACTACTGGCGCAAGGCGCGTGAGTTGGAAAAATTTCTGGATCTTCCCAAAGCGCGTCCGTTGCCATTTGAGATGGCGACCAATGTGAGTGAGGAGGAAAGAGAGAATGTGCGATCGCTGCTTCAGAAGCATGGTTGGAGCCAGGTAGACGCGGTGGAACTCTCTCAAGATATGAAGAATTACCGCGCTTATATCCAGGAATCGCGCGGGGAGTTCACGGTGGCAAAGGAGCAATACACGCGCCTGTTGAGTGGCTGGTTTAGCGATCGCTCTGCTTGCTATCTGGCAGCTGGTCGTCCTGTGATTACTCAGGAAACAGGATTCAGCAAATTTCTGCCAACGGGTAAAGGACTTTTTGCATTCAACAATATGGAAGATATTCTAGCAGCACTCGACGCGATCGAAAGCGACTACAAAGGCAATTGCCAAGCAGCCCGCGAAATTGCATCAGAGTACTTTGCCGCAGAAAAGGTGATTGGCAGTCTTATGGAGCGAGCAGGGTTATAAGTATGGCACGCATTGTTGTTTGCGGATATATGATCCGTCATCCATTAGCTGGTAATCTTTTGGCCTTCTTCCACTATGTGTTAGGATTACATCTTCTGGGGCATGAAGTCCTATACCTAGAGGAAAGCGGCTGGTCTGAGTCCTGCTATAACCCGATAAACCGCAGTTACAGTGATGACCCCAGCGTTGGAATTCACGCAGTGGAAACACTTATAAACACTTATGGCGTGAATGCCACTGTGTGCTATGTGAATCGGGACACGGGAACCGTCTACGGTGCGGATTGGCAAGAGCTAAAGCGGATGCTCAAGACGGCGGATCTGCTATTGAATATCGGTGGAGTTTGCTGGTTGCCTGAATTCTTTCTGTGCAAGCGCCGGATATTAATCGATATGGACCCATTCTTTACTCAAACTGGGACATTCGCCGCTGAGGGTCGCAACGACTATCACGCCTACTTTAGTTATGGTGTGAATATCGGAAAACCCGATTGCAGGATTCCGAGTGATGGTATAGAGTGGCTCCCCACTGTACCGCCTGTTGTGCCAGAGATCTGGCAACGCCCTGTACTCACTCCAGAAGATTGTGGGGAAAAATGGGTAGATATACCATTGACAACAGTTGCCAATTGGACTGCCTATGGTGGCATTATCTACCAGGGCGAACACTATGGACAGAAGGATGAGGAATTCATGCGCCTGCTGGAACTCCCAAGCTACTGTGCCCAGAAACTCGAACTTGCGCTTTCGGGCAAGGATACAGAAATAGCAGAGATTACCAAGTCTCTACAGACAGCAGGCTGGTTAGTTCGAGATGGCAGGGTTCTGAGCGCTAACGTATCAACTTACATCAATTACCTGACTAGCTCGCGGGGAGAATTTAGCGTTGCCAAAAACGCTTATGTCAAAACCCGTAGCGGTTGGTTTAGCGATCGCAGCGTTTGCTATCTCGCCGCTAGTCGCCCCGTGATCTTACAAGATACCGGATTTAGCGATTGGTTACCAACGGGTCATGGCGTGCTGGCGTTTTCCTGCTTGGAGTCCGCAGTAGACTGCATAGAGCGCGTCAACGCAGATTATCCGGCGCAAAGCCTTGCAGCACGGGAAATAGCCGAGCAAACCTTCAGTTACAAAGTCGTGCTGCCTCGACTACTGGAAACAGCAATTCATGCTCGTGACGAGTCAGGGAGAGTCCAGGTAAGATGATCATCATTTTTGCGAGTGCGATCGGTCGTTTTCCTATAGGAGGCAATGCCTGGTCTGACCTGCAGTACCTTTTGGGTTTGCGTGCGCTTGGGCATAATGTTTTCTATTTGGAAGAATGTGGACCAGAGTCGTGGGTTTACAACTGGGAAACCGAGCAACTCACCACGGATTTGGAATATCCCACCAATTATGTGAGAAACTGCCTGGAAGGGCTTGGCTTTGAAAATCAATGGATTTACCGAGCTGGCGACCATTCGGTTGGGATGGGTATTGACAATTTTAAAGAAATATGTAATGAAGCTGATTTGATGATTGTCCGTGGCTCACCAATTTCTCTGTGGAGAGAGGAATATAAGTGGCCACAACGCCGCATTTATATTGATGCAGATCCAGGTTTTACTCAGATTAATATTGCCAGTGGTGATTCGGAATTAGCGAACACCGTTGAACATTGCGATCGCCTGTTCACAATTGGGCAGCGCATTGGTGCCGCAGACTGTCTCATCCCCACAATCGGTAGGGATTGGCTGTTGACATTACCTCCGGTAGCACTGCCTTACTGGCCAGTGACTGAGGACGACGGTGCCACCCACTTCAGTTCGATTATGCAGTGGCGCAGTTATCGGGAGGTAGTCTACGAAGGAGTCACCTATGGCAACAAGGATAAAGAATTTCTCAAGTTCATTGATATACCCCAACTCACCAAACAACCGTTTCGGATTGCATTAAGTGGCGGCTTTCCCGATGAGCTATCCCAGTACGGCTGGGAAGTCCTCCCTGGATGGATTGCGTCTTTTTCACCAGAGTCTTACCAAAAATTCGTTCAAGAATCCCGTGCTGAGTTTGGAGTGGCGAAACACGGTTATGTTGCCACAAAGGGCGGTTGGTTTAGCGATCGCAGCGTCTGTTACCTAGCTTCCGGCAGACCTATTCTAGTTCAAGACACAAGCTTAAGCGATTGGCTGCCGATAGGAGAAGGGATTTTAACCTTCCGTGACCAAAAGGAGGCAGTAAACGCTATAGAAGCCATCAACGCTGACTATAAGCGACATCGGTATGCAGCACGGCAGTTAGCACAGGAGTATTTTAATGCAGATAAAGTTCTTTCATCTCTTTTAGAGGCAGCTATGAGTTAACCATACATTGAGTTTATAAAATATCACTATAGCAATCCTAAATCATAAGCCCTAAGCCTACGCGCCCCCTTCGTGAAGCGCGTTAGCTCCTCCGTTAGGAGGCACGGGCACGCTACTTTGAACGTAAAATTCTCTTTTCTCTCTTTTCTTGGCGCTCTTGGCGTCTTGGCGGTTGATAATTTTTACAACTCAAATAAGACTGCTACATGTCATCAACAGTAACCATCGGATTCATTCCTCGCGAGCAATTCTCCTTAGCTGCTGAATCTTTGCAGCGGATTTTCGATTACACCCACATCCCCTTTAAGCTGATCGTAGTGGACTGCAACACCCCAAAGGTGTATTGGCAGCAGATTGAACAGGTGCTAGACGGACGTAGTCATGTGGAAGTTATCCACAAGAACCATTACCTAACGCCTAACCAGTGCAAAAATCTGGTGATTCAGCAAGCCAAAGATGATTTTGTGTGCTTTATAGAGAGTGACGTTATTGTTGAGGAGGGCTGGCTATCTCAACTTATGGCAGCATGCGAAGAGCATCCGGCTGATGTGGCAATACCACGCATTATCGAGGGGCGTTTGGGAGAGACAAAACTTCACTGGGACCCAAACCTGGGTCAGATCCACTCAGTGCAAACAACCGACGGAGTCAAATACAAAATCCTTCCGTTTACAGACGAGCAACAACTTGATAAAGGTTCCCATCGCCGAACGATAGAACTGTCTGGAGAGGCTCACTGTCAGCTCTATCGCCGAAGCGTTTTTGACCAAGTCGCTCCTTTTGATGAAGAGGTTGTTTATCTAGACTGGATCGATTCTAGTTTGGCTTTATATAATGCCAAGATTCCAGTTGTGTTTGAGCCGAAGTCTGTTGTTCATTTCTGGCACCCTTTTCCTCCCCGTCGTGATGACCTGGACTATTTCTTTATGAGATGGGATCTCGAACGAGCTCAACAGGATCTTGATCGTATTCCAAAGAAGTGGAATCTGGTTCAGGTGACAGCAGATCTGGATTTTGCGATCGAGCGAAATCGTATCGGTCAGCTTCATGCAAGCATGGAGGAACTCAAAGCTCTGATACCGGCGCACAAACCCTTTATTTTGGTCGATGAAGATTGGCTAAATGGCAATGAAATCATCGAGGGTTTTCGGACTATACCCTTTACTGAACACAATGGAAAGTATTGGGGAGCTCCAACAGATGACGACACGGCTATTCGAGAATTTGATCGCCTACACCAAGCTGGTGCCAGCGCGATAGTTTTTCTGATGCACACTTTTTGGTGGCTGGAGTATTATAGCGGATTTCATGACTATTTGCGTCAAAAGTTTCCCTGTGTATTACAAAATGAGCGTCTCATTGTGTTTGACTTACGCTAATAGACATCTCCAGAAATTAAACATTAGCCCAAAGACAGCAACAATTTGAGATTAGTTTTCACACATATCTAATGGAAAAACCTATAGCAAGTATTATAATAACTAACTACAACTACGGGCGTTTTCTGCGTGAGGCGATCGCAAGTGCTTTGAATCAAACCTATCAACCTACGGAAGTCATCGTAGTGGATGATGGTTCAATAGATGGCTCACAGCAAATCATCGCCAATTACGGAAAACGAATTATTCCCGTTTTGAAAGAGAATGGTGGGCAGGGGTCAGCATTCAACGCCGGTTTTGCCGTCAGTCGTGGTGAGGTTGTCTGCTTCTTAGATGCAGATGATGTTTTGCTACCCAGTGCTGTTGAAAAAGCAGTCTCACTGCTGCACGAACCAAACGTGGTCAAGGTACATTGGCCTTTGTGTGCTATTGATGTTCATGGGAAACCGTTGGACAAGTTATTTCCTGAAAAACCTTTGCCAGAAGGAGATTTGCTTGATGCACAACTCACTGGTGGTGTAGATGGTCATGTCTTCTCCCCTACTAGCGGCAATGCTTGGGCACGTAGTTACTTAAAAAGGGTTTTGCCCATACCGGAGATTCACTATCGAATCAATGCCGATTCCTACCTAGCAATTCTTGCTCCCTTGTTTGGCAGCATCAAGCGCATTGTTGAGTATCAGGCTTTGTATCGCATTCATGGTGATAATGGCACTAGCAAGACTACTTATCGCTGGCAACTTAACCAATATCACTATGAAATGACAGTCCTGCGTAAGTTTTTACAGGAACAGGACATTCAAATTAAAGATGCTTTTGAATGCGCTCAAAGTTCTGGCTATAAGTATATCCAGCATATGGTCGAATTGGGTCAGGAACTCGAACCCTTAATTCCACCAAAACAAAACTATATTTTAGTTGATATGAATGAATGGGGATGGAATGGACAGCTACTTGAACATAGTCAGTCAATCCCCTTTTTAGAAAAAGATGGTATGTATTGGGGAGTACCCAGTGATGATGTTATTGCAATAGAGGAATTTGAGCGGTTGCGCCGTGAAGGGGCAAGTTTCATCGTGTTTGGATCGCCAGCTTTTTGGTGGTTTGACTACTATGCTGAATTCGCTCGCTATCTGCGTACCAAGTTTCGCTGTGTTTTAGATTCGCAGCGCTTGGTTGTCTTTGATTTGCGCATATCAGCTTGATACTGTGTAGGCGTTATTCCCACATTGGGGGTGAGTAGAAACCATATGATACCTGAAACCAAAGTTACCATCGCAATCCCAACCTACAATCGCTCGAAGTTACTAAAAGCTAGCCTTAAGAGCGCACTGGCACAGGACTATCCAGATTTCCAAGTTCTTGTGCTGGATAATGCTTCTTGCGATGATACAGAGGCAGTTGTACGCTCATTCTCAGATTCGCGAATCACTTATGTACGTAATGATGCTAATATAGGAATATTTGGCAATTGGCAGCGAACGATTGAGATAAATTCTAGCCCCTATCTGAGCATCTTGTCGGACGATGACATACTGCTGCCCAACTTCATCCGCGAGTCTGTCTTAGGATTGGACAACCATCCTCATGCTGGTCTATCGGCTGCCCAAGCTGAATTTATCGACACTAACGGTGTTGTACTACAGGTCAAAGGCACAGAATTTTCAGACAACTTGCCACAAGGGTTGATCGACGGTCTAGAGTTCATCCACCAAATTGTTGATGGACGGAAATGGATTTTGCGCACCAGTGCGGTGATGTTTCGCGCTTCTGCCCTCAGGGCGGTTGGGGGATTCGACATAACGCACTCAAAGTACTTGCTAGACTTGAACTTATACTTGCGCATGGCGACGCAATTCGATTTCTTTTTTATTGCCAAACAGTTGGCTCAAGTCCGGTTTCACGTTGAACAGGATTCCCAGGTTAGCTTTCACTCTCTTAGTGGAACAGGAGCGCTTGCTGTGATGGCAGAACGTACTGATGCGATCGCTTATTTGCTACAGTCGCCGCGTGCAGAAGATGCATCCTATCGTCGCTGGCTGGCAGAGCGGCTGTTGCACATAAGTATGCGTCGTAGTGAATTTACGTATAAGCTTGTACCAAAACTCAATCTGAACTGGTCAGAACGGCTGGAAATTGCCATTCGGGAGATTGCAGCCGTGATTCCTACAGGGAAGCGTTTTATTTTGGTTGATGAAAATCAATGGGGTGCAGAAATTTTTCCAGAATTCGATGCCCTTCCTTTCCTCGAACATGAAGGTCAGTACTGGGGAGCGCCATCTGATGACGAAACCGCCATCCGGGAACTTGAACGAATGCGCGACTGCGGAGCAAGCTTTATGGTCATTGGCTGGCCAGCCTTCTGGTGGCTTGATTACTACTCTCAGTTCAGAAATTATCTCAATTCAAATTTCCGCTGCATTTTGCACAACAGTCGCCTTGTTGTGTTCGATTTGGGACCATGAGGTCTTTCGACATTAATGTGAGGTGAGCGCCTTGGGCTGCACTCGCTTAAGAGTGAACTGCAAACTGATCGGGTGAAGTGTCATGATCTGGCAAAAGGAAAAAAAGAAATTCAAAACCGGAGTGCAATGGCTAGCGTGGCCAGCTGCTCTGGCTGTTGTCGGCGGCGGCGGCTGGCTGACGTATTTCCTAGTTTTAAATCAATCTCCCGAACCAGTGGCAGTACGCTTGCTGACTGTAGAGCGTGGCAATGTTGAAACCACAATCACAGAAGGCGGTACTGTTGAACTGCGCGAACAGAGGATCGTCAAATCCCCAACAGAGGGTGCAGTGGATCGGGTACTGGTAACGCCAGGGGAGAAAGTCAGGTCAGGTCAAGTGCTACTCACCCTGCGTTACCCTGAGCGAAAAATTGCTCTTGCCAAACAGCAGTTGAAGATTGAGCAAGAGAAACTCAAGCTCGCACGCAGTCAGGATAAAATTACCGAGGCTCAGGAGAAGCTCATAGCGAAGGAACGGGAACTCCAGAAGCTTACTCCCTTGATCAAAGAAGGAGCTATTACAAGACAACTATTCCAGCAGCAAGAGGACGAAGTCCGCCTAGCGAGGGCTGACCAGCGAGAAGCTCAAAAAGAAGCTCGTGAATCCGCCCTCGAACTGCAAAGCCTACAGTTAGATCGCCAAGGTATTGAGCAGCAACTCCAAGACACCACCGTGAGTGCACCGTTTGATGGCGCAGTTTTGGGTATTTATGTTAAGGACGGTGAGGGGGTTGAGTTACGCACCAATTTGCTCACCTTAGGCGACCCTAAGCAAGTACTCGTGAAGCTTCAGCTTTCTACGCTCAATGCAGCCCGAGTCCGGGTCAACCAAGTTGCCCGCGTCAATGCGATCGGACCATCAGCACAGACGTTCACTGGATATGTGCAAAGTTTGTATCCTCAAGCACTGACACCTGAAGAAACTCAGAAAGAGGGCGGCAACCAAAACCAATCGACTCAAGCAACGGTACCTGCAACAGTGCTGCTTAATACCCCTACTACCAAGTTGCTCCCTGGTAGCCGGGTGAATGTTGAGATTGTTTTAGAACAACGGCAAAACGTAGTCGTTTTGAGTACAGATGCTATTCAACGCTCTGGACCCCAGCCCTTTGTCTGGGTTCAGGATAGTCAACATAAGGCACAAAAACGAACCATTAACTTGGGATTGGAGGGATTAGTGACCGTAGAAGTGACCTCTGGTTTGCGTGCAGGCGAACAGGTTATAGTACCGCCCGCCCAGTCGCAACTCAAGCCAGGAATCCCAGTCACCCCCCAAGGGGGAACCCCAAGGGGAATTCAAAATTCAAAATGATAAATTCAAAATGAGTTTTTTGGGCGTTGATGAATTTGGTAATGAATTATGGTTGTAGCACGATGTTGAATTTCCTGCAATCTCTGTACGAACGCTCGGCTCCGAAAGTTCTACATCAATGAGAATTTTGAGAGAATTTTGAAATTCATATCTTGATTCAGCAACGCCGTTTTTTGAATTGTAATTAAAAATTTTTGAATTCCAAACTAATTAATTTTTTTGAATTTTGAATGCGTGAATTTTGAATTTGCACTATGGGTCTTTCACCTTTAGATTTACTGAATATCACCTTTCGCTCCTTGGCTAAGAACCCTTTACGTTCTGGACTGACAACTTTAGGAGTGTTTATGGGTGTGGCTGCTGTCAGCGCTACGCTTCAAGTCGGTAACATTAGCCGAGCTATGATTGCTCAGGAACTGGCAAAGCGAGGCGCACCTCAAGCCTCAGTATACCCAAAAAAGGATGGTGGTCGGACCACTCAACTCAAGTTAGAAGATATGGAATTCTTACGAGAACGGCTGGTGGGCTTGCGGGCAATCAGTTCTTTTAATTGGGCTGGTGCTACACCAACTGTATTTCAGGACAAGGAGTTCACTCCGCCCATGTCACCTGTTTCCCAAGATTTTTTGCTGACTTCAGGAAAAGCATTAGTGTCAGGACGATTCTTTACGGCGGAAGATTTTGCCAGCTACCGACCAGTAGCCGTCATCGATCAACTACTGGCAGAACAACTTTTCGGTGGGCAAAACGCTGTGGGTAAGATGATTTATACTGGGAATAGACCTTATATCGTTGTGGGGGTAGTAACGACTACTCTAGATGAAAATGCTCCTCCGGAGGGGCAACTGTATATAACAATGTCTGCTTACAATGCTCTGACTGGTAGCCGCGACATTGGTAGCATTCAAATGCGTCCCGACAAACTCGAAGACGTGGAAGACTTGAGCCACCAAGCTGAGGAACTGCTACAGCAACGATACCCAGGTCAAAAATTTAGGTTTTGGAACAATGTCTCAGATCTTCTACAGCAGCAGCAAACCCTTGAGATGGCGTCCCAAGGACTGACGGTGGTAGGGGTGATCGCCCTCTTAGTTGGCGGTGTCGGAATTGCGAATATTATGATTGCCTCGGTGACGGAACGAACTGCTGAAATTGGTTTGAGACGGGCAGTGGGAGCAACAAAGCAGGAAATCATGCTGCAGTTTATTCTGGAAGCTGCGCTTTTAAGTTTACTAGGAGGAACAGTTGGTCTTGGGGTGGTGCATGGATTGACGGTTGTAGTCACTGATACCTTTAAATTGCCGTACGAGTTTGACACTTCTATCGCAACGCTAGCGTTGGGTTCAGCGCTACTGGTGGGGGTGGGCGCTGGTTTGCCTCCCGCCCTGCGAGCCAGCCAGATCGACCCAGTCCAAGCCTTACGCTCACAGTGATAGAAATAGCATTTCTCACAAGTTTTGCGATTGCCTTCTGGTGTAGCCCAGACGCTGTGTTGGCACAAGCCTCCTTTAGGACTTACGGCAGGCAGTGCCTTTTGGGCGATCGCACTCCTAACAACCTTTACCCAGACTGCGTTTCGGATATTTTTGACGGACTCTTAATTTTGACAGAGTGTTGAACGCCTTTTTTAGCGTTCATCTCTGTTTTATAAGCCTTATAGCTATATGAAAGGTGATAATTTATAGCTATATGAAAGACGATAATTTGGCACTAATTATGTTATAAAAATTACTATTGAAATGGCGATTACATAATGTCTCGATGCTAATCGACAATTTATTTCATTAAACAGAGATAATACTTAAAGAGACTAGTAATTGTACGATATATCTTTTAGACTCGTTTCCGGTTGATTTTTTGAATTGGTATAATTTACTGCTACAATTGCAGACTGACTTGGCACACTTTATTAGTGGCAGAGCTAGAACTTACGGATTGACATATTTATAGGTTTTGACATATTGTTAACAAGTTTGCGTTGATTAGATGACCATTAGAAAAGTTTGAGCAACCCTTACTTGCGTGAGCAAGCTAAATTCCACTCTGGGTTTATGTAAGCTCAAATCCGATCAGGGCGTCAAATCCCTTGGAATAAAATTTCAGTTTCTCAGGGTTTTGCCTCTACCAACTTGGAGCAAGAAGACTCATTAAATGTGAGCTTTAGCCAACCTTGATAAGGAGAGAAGAGGCAAATGATAATTTCTGAACCTAGTACCTTGAGTTCTATTAGCCATGCCCTCAATGCTGCTTCTGTAATCGGCGTTAGCATTAAAAATCAATCAAGCTTGAGTCTGAGTAAAGAAACAGATTCGCAGCTAGCAAATAGCTCAAAAAGGCTTTCACATCAAACTCCTACTACTCCCACTTTCATAGCTGAAGCTAGCACTCCAACATTCAGTTCAGATACTAGCAAATGCGGTTCTGGTCAAGCACGTGATAAGTACACACAGCCGTTCGCCTGCGACAGCATTTGGAATATGCCGATTGGATCAAACGCCCAATATGTTGATGCCTATATTGGCTCAAAGAGCGTTGGAGTTGACACCGACTGGTTCATCATAACCAAGGAAAGCGATCCGGGTGTGTCCACTTATATGCCTGGTGCCTGGGGTGAAGGTCGCTGCACCGGCTCTACCCCACAGCAGCAAGCACAATGGCATTCTGAAGCGGGTCAACCGTTGAAGGTTCCTTACGATCTTGTCATTCAGGATGCAAAGCCAGGATTTACTCCAAACAACTCCTCAGCGTTTTTGAAGCCAGATGGTAGAACTTTGGTGTCTTATAACGTCACCACCCGTTGTCAGGAGGGTGCGCCGCTTTACGGTGTTTGGTTTGGAGAGCAGGATATTTACGGTGATGGCATTGACGGTGGACATGGTGGCTCAGGAATGTCGAGCATTGGCGGTAGCATTCGCAAAGGTGAGTTGTTGAACGACGAGCCTATTCGTCATGCACTCAAGATTGTTATCTGGGGCAAATGGTTGCACTACAATTCTTCATCGTCAACCCCCGGTCGCCGCTGGCCTGCCCGTCTCGCTGATTTTAATGCACCAAACCAATACCATGGCTCCAATCCGGCGCTGGTCATGGGTTCGTTGCTAGCAATTCCGCCGGAAAGTACAGCAGAAAGCCTCGGACTGACTAGTAAAGCAGGCAAGAAAATCTTTGAAGCAATGCAAAATTACGGTGCTTATGTTGTTGACGATTCCGGGTGGGACTACAATTACCTCTGCCTTGAGCGCAGTGCCGAGCAAGAGTACGAGCAAGTCACTGGGCATGAAGTTCATGGAGATGCCGCACTCCAAGCTGATTTCGCCAAAATCATTGGTGCCGTGAAGGTTGTGGACAACAACGGACCGAAGAGCGTTGGTGGGGGCGGTACACCACGCCAACCTTTAGCACCACCAATTGGAAATTAAAAGCCAATACGGGTTCAGATAAGGGTTGATCTCCCCTCCCCTAAAAAGGCTACGGTGTACGCACAAGTCATCGAATGACTCAAAATTCCTTTTGTACGCGCACCGAACCTCACCCTGCCCTGTCGGGCATTCCTCTCCTTATAAAGGAGAGGGAAAGATTTTAGCGTAGATAACTGTACGTTCGCTGATTTTTAGAGTCTAAGAGGAATTAATGCCTTGAGGGGTGTGAAACTGTCAGTTAATTTCTGGACAAAGCTACTCATAACTATTTAGACAAAAAGTCGGGGGATTCAGTGAGCGATTGTGCGACCAAAAGCATAACAATAACACGCCCGTTCTCAGCACTTTTAAAAAAGTTAAAATTTTAGCTTGTTTGGAATTGAAATTAACCCCATACAATCTGTAAATCTAAGACAAAACCAGGTAATATATCTTCTCCAGATAAGCTTGTGGGGGACTCTAATACTTCTTTTGGTTGTCCTTGTCGATAAATTTCGACACAGCGAGTTTTTCTGTCGATAAGCCAACCCAATTTTACGCCTGCATTCATATATTCTTGCATTTTGGCTTGCGTTTCACTCAAACTGTCGGATGGGGACATTAACTCTAAAACAAAATCTGGAGCGATAGGAGGAAATTTCTCGCGTTGTTCTGGTTTAAGGGCGTTCCATCTTTCTGATTGTATCCAGGATACATCGGGGGAGCGGTCGGGACCGTTGGGGAGTTTGAAACAGGTGGAGGAGTCGAATACCTCTCCGAGTTTTGTTTGACGGTTCCAAATTACAAAATCCGCAATAATCAATGCATTACGTTTCCCTGTTTCTCCCCCCGTTGGTGGCATTACAATTAGTTCTCCAAAAGCATTACGTTCAAATTTAACATCGGGATTATCCCGACACAGTTGGTAAAATTGGTCGTCGTTAAGTTTAACGACATTATTAAAGTTGATGGTAATTGCGGTCATGGCTGTCCTAACATTATAAAGACATGTTCTGTTTAATTGCATCTTAACCGGACGTCAACAACCCAGGTCTAAAGACACTGGGCTTCTAGCCTAAGACTTGACCATAGTTGACCAGACGCGCGTACCTTGAGTACTACGTTAACGGTAAGTGTTCAAGTTCCTACCGAGGACAATGCGTATCCCTCAACGGGACGTTAGGCATAGCCAGTTCCAAGCTCTAGAAACCAGGGATTAAACAAGTTTATTGGGTTAAGCCAGTGTCTTTGGTATAGTTACCGACCGTTAACATTGTCGTTCGCGTTCGCGCAGCGTGCCCGCAGGGCTCAGCGTCTCCCCTTGGGAGAGGCTAACATTACTCCCTTTCGGGAAGGCACATCGAGTGCAAAACCGTTATGCGTACAGGTGAGTCCAGTCCTGTTCGCGCAGCGTGGCACGAAGTGCCATAGGCGGGTTTCCCACGCCCAGGGAACTGCGAACCCGAAGGGGTGAACGAGTTGAGATGGTAATTGTCAAGCTCGAAAGTACATTACAAAAGTACACCGATTCAAGTAACCCCAAGGCGGTAATGGAACAAAGCGACTAAAGCCGCACGAGTCGTATTTCCTCTCAGGTCTGTTCGCGCAGCGTGCCGCAGGCATAGACGCGCTCGTTTCCATACTTCCCACGAGGTCTTATGATATCAAGCCTTTTTCACACGGCAGGCAAAGCACTTAAAGGCAAGCTGTCCTGAAAGATTGTCGTAGTACTGGTTGTCTATCAATTGGTTAGCTGCTTCGTAGTAGGGAGTACGGAGTTCTTCCGCCATTTTCTGCTGTTGACCAAACCAATTTGGCACAAAAATTGTGTCCTCGCGAATTCCCTCCCAAATTAAAGCTGTACCTGTGATAGATCCTCTGGGGCTTTCGACAATGATCTCATCGCCGTTGTTAATGCCTGCTGCTTGCGCTACTTTGGGATGGATTTGAACTAAGCGAACACCGTTCATTTGTTTACCCGTTTGACACTCCCACCCTTAGAAGGAGCGGGATTCTAGGCTCAACGTCGGAACTTGCTCAAGCAGGTTTGCACCAACCTGAGTAGCGGTTCCAACTCCCCTAGCGTTTCTTGACTTCCGTTTAGAAGTCTTGCTTCCCCCTTGCCCAGAGGTAGCAATTTTTTCTTTGCCCTTGCGTAGTATGTTGATTGCAGCAGCATGGTCACGTTGCAGGACACAACCACATTGACAAGTATGAGTCCTGGTTGACAGCGACTTCTTGACCATCGTGCCGCAATCTGGGCACTGCTGTGAGGTGTAGTGAGGCTCTACAGCTAGTGCCACTTTTCCATACTTGTTGGCAAAGTATTCTAGATATCCCCGAAACTGCCGCCATCCAGCGTCATTGATACTATGCGCTAGATGATGGTTACGCACCATATTTATAACCTGCAAGTTTTCGTAGACGCATAAGTCGTTAGACCGCATGACGTGACGTGCCCTTGATTTGGCGTGTTCGGTGCGTTGTCTACTTATATGCAGGTGTTTGCGTGCGTATCGATTTCGAGCCTTCTTTCTTCCGTTCTTGCCTTTCTCCTTTTTGTATATTCTGCGTTGAGCGTGTTTAACTTGTTTCTCGGCTTTACGCAAAAACCTGGGATTGGGTTCGTGGTGTCCGTTTGAGTCAGTGTAGAAATGTTCCAAGCCAAAATCTAAGCCAATCTCTTGCCCTGTAAATGAAACATCCTCTTTGCATTCAACATCAACACAAAATTGTACATAAAATCCATCAGCACGCCGGACAATCCTAACTCGTTTGATGGATTTAACAGGATAGGTGTGAATATCCCATTTGCCCATTAATTTAAGTTCACCTATCTGTTTTTTGTCAGTGAAGGTGATACGCCGTTTAGTTGGATGCAATGACCAACCGCTCGTCTTGTATTCAACAGAACGGTTATCGTGTTGAAACCGGGGATATCCCTTTTTCCCTGGTTTATTCTTTTTGCAGTTGTCATAGAACCGCGAAATTGCAAGCCAGGCTCTTTCGGCAGCAGCTTGTACCGCCATTGAGTTTAGCGCCGCAACAAAGGGGAAGTCAGCGCGTAGCACTGTTGAGTATCGGCTAATGGCTGCATTGTTAATATTGTCCTCTCTTGAAGCATCCATCCAATACCTTAAACACTTATTTCTAACAAATTGAGTAGTTTTAATAGCTGACTCAATTGCCGTGTATTGTGCTTTACTAGCCTTAGCTTTGTACTCTAGAACTAACACGCTTGACTCACCTCCTTGTATTGCCTATAGTTAATTTAGTATAGCCAGGTATTCTAAAAATGTCAACAGGAAAGGGAATAAAAAGAACGAAAAATAACCCTGTTTTTTATGCAGAGTTAAAAAAGGGGCATGAAATTTTTTTGACTGATAGTAGTTGGCAGAAAGTTAGACAAGCTGCAAAAGAAAAAGAAGTAAGTGCAAGTGAATTTATTGAGCAATTAATTAGAAAACATTTTGACTGCACCTGAAGGCTTCGCCGTGAGGCTTCGACGCTGATCTCAGCCGAACCGCGCTCAGCCGAACGGTGCAACGCATTCATCCCACACAATCGCGGACGTGTATGGGTGACTCAGGAACCCATACACTTGTGGGCTTTCTGCTTCCAACGCTGTAATAATGATTGTTAAGCTACTTGAATATTTTTATGGGCAGCCACGGCGAAGGCGACAAAATTTTTAACCCGTTTGAGGAACTATTAGATAAGTTAAGTATTTTCACACACAACTCGGGTGCTGACGATAAAGCTTCGCGTCGTAGGTTCGATGGTTGGTCTTTGTCGGAGCGAAACCCTGAGGCGATAAAAGCTTGGATGCCGATATGGGGATGGTTCTACCGCTACTATTTTCAGGTTCAAACCTCTGGTTGGCATCATATGCCATCGGTTGGGAAAGTGTTGATTGTCGGTTCCCATAATGGCGGGTTAGCTTCACCAGATACATCGATGTTTATGTATGACTGGTTCCGTACCTTTGGCTATGAACGATTAGTCTACGCTTTGATGCACCCGTCAGCCTGGCAAACTCCCATCTTCGCTTTGCCGGGTGCCCAGGTGGGGGCAATTATAGCGCATCCCAAAATGGCGATCGCTGCTCTACGAAGCGATGCAGCGCTACTCGTTTACCCTGGAGGTGCCCAGGATTTGTTTCGTCCCTACAGTTGGCGAAACCGAATTCATCTGGCAAATAATAAAGCGTTCATCAAGCTGGCTTTGCGGGAGGAGGTGCCAATTGTGCCGATTATTTCTCATGGTGCACACTCAACTCTGATTGTGCTAGCGGACCTCTACCAACAGGTGAAACAATTGCATGAATGGGGCTTTCCCTGGTTACTTGATGGCAACACCGGTGTCTTCCCAGTTTACCTTGGGCTACCTTGGGGGGTGGGGATTGGACCTGTACCAAATTTCCCGCTCCCCATGCAGATTCATACTCGTGTCTGTGCACCGATTGTGTTTGAGCGTTACGGTTGTGCCGCAGCTCGTGACCGTGGTTACATAGATGCTTGTTACGAAAGGGTTCGTGCGATGATGCAAGCGGAACTCGATGACCTAGTACAAAAGTATGACTGCCTTGAGGCAAAGGAAAGAGGCTTCTATTGTCCGGTTTGTATTAAATGAAGCATTAAATCTTTACTAAACTTGTAAAAAAATCATTGAAAAATTTGTGACTTAGCCTTATTCTACTTTAAAACAGTTCGGCTTAAAACTTTTAACAATTGTGGTAAAAACTAATAATACCAGCGCGTCTGTTGCAGAAAAGAATAATCTGCCAGGACGTGCCTATTTTATTCGGCATGGTGAAAGTACCAGCAATGAACGTAACATTTTTGCCGGGGTACTGGATGTTGACCTGACAGCATTTGGTAGATTGCAGGCACGCCGTGCAGGTGTTGACATTAAGAAAAAAGGTGTGAAGTTTGATGCAGTATATGTCTCTCACATGAGACGGGCGCGGCAAACTTGCGAGATCGCGCTTGCTGAAAGTCAGGCGCTAAAGTCACCAGATATTCCTGTTGAAATCGACCATCGGATTAGCGAGAAATCCTTTGGCATTTTTGCGGGTCGTAACCTGAATCTACTACGTCTTGCCCTTGGCTACGAAGGCTTCGAGGAAATGTTGCATCCCCACTGGCGTTGCACCTCCGGCTGGCGAGAAGATTGCACAAGTTTACGGACGCGCTGCTTCTTTCTACGAAGAGCGGGTTGTACCGCACTTAAAACGGGGCGAAACTGTTTTAGTAGTGTGCCACCAATATGTATTGGAGCCTCTAGCACTTTATTTAAGTGATTTACCACCGGAGGCTTATAAACATCTGAAACTCCCTAACGGTAAAGCTCTCAGTGGTGAAGAGCTAGTCAAGTTTCGCGACAAGGAATCTGGCGGTGCAGCTTCGGTGCGTAAACAGATCAACGATCTGTCAATTATGTGGGCAATTTTGCTGTATGCTGCTGCTTTCTTACTGGGATGCTCCCTTAGGGCAATAAGCGCCTCCTCGGTCGGAATTCCCTCAGAACTATTTCGAGCGATAATCGTTGTTTGTCTCGCGGCTTCAACGTTTTATACCTACCTAGACATTGACTTTGCAGCGAGTAAACGCAAAGTAACTTCAACTGTGAAGTATATAGTCTATGCGTGGATGTTGGTGAGATGGGTAGTTGGGCTAGCTTTAATATTTTCTGGAATCTTGTATCAAGGTCCGGCGGATTTGTACAAAGTTATGTGGGTGCTTTTTTGGATGGTTCCACCCGCTCTTACTTCCCCAGTTTTATCGGTACTCTGGGGCGGTAATCTTTATCCGTCGGCTATCTTATCAAGGACATTATCAATTATCGCTCCAGTTGCATTGATTGTGACATTTGGCTTGGCAAAACAATTACCAATTAACAGTTCAAGCCTGATATTTTTCGGTGTCATTCTAATTGTTGGTTTGGCAATACCGGGAGCTTTAGCTCAATTTTGGCGTGACAAATCTCCTGTTGAATCAAATCACCACAGTAAGAACTGGAAATTTATTGGAGTGCTTGCTGTCGCATTAATGGCTTTGGCAACTGGGTTTCAGTTTACTCCATCAACATTTCTGGGCGGTTTATTTTCCTCAACGGATGCAAACCGTTCCCTAGCTTGTCTGCAACAATTGGCAGTGGCAACATTAGTCTTTATCTTAATGCGCGTCTTTGCCGTATTAACTTCAGTGGTTACAAAAGCCAAGCTTATTAAGGCAGAAGCGAGGGATGCTTATATCCTGCTAGTTAATCCAAACTTTTTCCTTTGGGCAGCTCTTTTCCTTGGAGTTAGTGCAACTGCAAATCCCGAAGCCGTAAAATATGCAATTTTTTGGGCAGCACTGGGGTTCTTCTGCATACCACTCGTCGAGCAGATATTGTTTATGAATTCATTTGGTAATGAATTATTGCGAGAAACACTGCGTTCTTCGAGAATGGCAACTGAAGATGTGAGAAAACTGTTTCAGCAATTGGATACAGATGGTAGCAATGCACTCGATAGAGACGAGATTATGGAGCTTTTAGGTCGAATTGAAGATATGACAACAGGTGAACGTAGCTCTGAAGATGTTAGGAGGTACGTAACTGATTATCTTTTTGCCACTCTTGACTCCGATAAAAATGGCACAGTCGATATGCAAGAGTTAGAAGACTATGTATCAACTTATGGGTTAGTTGCTAACCTTAACGTTGTCTCTGCTGCTGCATCCCCGGTAACAACATAAGAGGAAGAAGATAAAAGGTATTTTATGGGCTTTTATACTAACAGTTGAGGAATCCGTCAGTATAAAAGCTTTGTCTAACTGAAAGGCGCTCCTTCGGAGGCAGTAGCGCGATCGCCATACATTCAACTTGTTGTTCCAGCGTAAATTTTAACAAAGCCTGGGCGCGTGTATTGGTGGCAATCTGTTGGTTACACGCATTTTTGTTAAAGTTTTAGAGTAGCTGGGTTTGGGACGCTATGAGCTGGCGTAGCCAAATGTGTAGCGGGTCGCGATCGCGACGCTCATGCCAAAACTGCATATAGTCGTACTGACCAAAATCAATCGGTGGCTCTAGGATAGCAAGGTTTACATATTCAGCAAACATCATTGCTATTCGACGAGGTAATGTCAGAATCAGATCGCTCTGAGCGACAATCACAGGAGCCGCGAGAAAATGCGGTAACTTCAACATCACCCGACGCTTCACACCTAAGTTTGACAGCGCATTATCGACATGCTTTATCGGCGAGTGCAAGATTGGGCTTGCAGGCGAGTTCGGGATAGTGATTGAAGCGTGTGACCAAGCAACGTAAGACTCAATTGTCAAATTTGTTTGAGTGATGGGATGGTCAGCCCGAACCACAGATACCAAATCTTCGACAAATAACGTTTGGAACCTCAACTCCGAAGTTTGGGGTAGATTTAGAACTCCTAAGCCTAGATCGATCTCTCCATTTCTCAGTAAATCTAATATGTCAGAACGCCAATGATGACACTCTAAATTCAGATGAGGTGCATTGTCAGAAAGAAGCTTGAGAACCTTTGGCAGAATCACAACGATTGAGTAATCTGATGCCGCTAATTGAATAGTACCTTGTGCTGTTTTCGGTTCAAAAATGGTTGGTTGAATCAATCCCTCGATATCTAACAAAATTTTCTCTAGTGGTTCGAGTAGCTCAAGAGCACGTGGTGTGGGAACCATGTTTTTGTTTGAGCGCACAAGCAGTGGATCGTTGAATATTTCGCGTAATCGCCCCAGGGCGTGACTAGTAGCTGATTGACTCAAACCAATTCTTTCTCCAGCATTCGTGACATTACGCTCAAGCAGCAAAGCATGTAACACCAGTAAAAGATTAAGATCCAATTGCAACAAATCTATTTTATGCATATGTATTATTTGTTTTATGCATTTGACAAAAAACACTAAATTACATAGTATCAGTATGTTTACTATAGGCTGTTCCACAAAACTTTTCGCACTTGCGTTAGGAGTGATCAAAAATCATGAACCCGTATCTTTATAACTGTTTATAGTATGAAAATAGAATTTTACTATTTTTTCAAGTGATACTATTTTTTTAAGTGATAAAAAATTAATTGTATCACTACAGGAACTCTCTAAGAATTGTAGTTTTTTCCTATGATCAGGTGAATATCTGTTCAACTTTAACAAGCATAAGTTGAACACTTATCTTTATTAAATATCGTTGAGTTAGACCATATTTATTTGAAAAAAATCTAAGCGAACACACCATTGATAAAAAACCATTTGACATGGAACTGCATCTAGTACATCGCAGCGAGGCTGGTGGGCTAGCTGTGATTGGAGTGTTATTGAAGCAGGGACAACACAATGCAGCCCTGCAACCGATCTGGGACGCATTCCCAAATCGCAATGAACCAGAGCAATTAGTGAACACAGTGAAGGTAAATGCAGAGCAATTTTTACCAAAAGACCGAAAAGTTTACCGCTACTTTGGCTCTCTGACGACACCACCCTGCTCCCAAGGAGTGAACTGGATTGTGATGCAGCAGCCTATTGAAATCTCACAAAATCAGATCCAGCGATTTGCCAACTTAATATCCATTGACGCCAGACCTGTGCAACCGTTAAACAATCGCTTTGTGTTGCGTTCAAGTTGAATAACGACGAAACAATCCCCGATTTTTAACAAGCAAGTCGGGGTAGTTGAAACAGAAGAGACTACAACGCTGTGTAAGTATCAAATTAGGAAACATGAAAACTTTTGCAATATCATTTACAGAAGCTCTTGCTGGTTCTGATTTTTTGAAAATCATTTTTAATGCAGACATCTCTATCGTCAATACACCGATACCGCTGTTCAAAATCGTTATTATCGTCATTGTCCTCACACTTACCCTGGCGTTAAAACAAGTTTTCTCCGAAATTATCATTCGGAGAATCGAGCGTCTGACTAGCAAAACGCAGACCACTTTTGACGATGAGTTAATCGAGATTATCAAGCAACCTTTAAACTGGCTGATTGTTATCGGTGGACTCTGGATAGTGCAGCTAATTCTGGCAGAAAATTTCGGAACACAATTGAACGAAAAAGTAGAAGGGATTCTCAGGTTTGGTGCGATCGCTACCTTCGCCTTTGTTGTTTACCGTGCCGCTCCTGTGTTGGGAGAGGTGCTTAAACAATGGACGCTCTCAACTGAAACCGAGCTAGACGATTTGCTTGTGCCCTATCTGCCGAAGTTGTTTCAGGTGTTGGCGATCGCGATTATCTTGCTCAAAGCAAGTGAAGTGTTTTTGGGTGCATCGGCAGGGGCACTCATCGGTCTGCTTGGTGGAGCGGGTGTTGCCATAGGTTTGTTACTCAAAGACCTGATCTATGACTTGTGTTGTACCATCATTATCTACGTAGATAATCTGTTTCGACCCGGTGACCAAGTGACGATGCATGGAGTAGAGGGTCTAATTAAGGTGGAAAATGTTGGACTCAGAAGTACAACCCTTCGTATACTGAGCAGAAACACTATCCAAAAAGTGCCCAATTCTAAAATGATTAATGGAGTCGTTGAAAATTGCTTCCAATCGGTAGGGAATGATAATTCAATAGGTATCAACTTAACCCTAAAAATTGATGGTATTTCTGCGGAAAAAATAGAGAAAATTTGTGTCGCTCTTCGAGAAATTCCGAAGTCAATTGATATATTGACGGAAAAGTTTTTTATCTACTTTAGCGAACTTGATCGAAATTCTCGTGTGATTAAAATTCGGGTTTTTGCTAATACAAATGGTAATCCTCAATTATACTTTGATACCATCGAAAAACTCAACTTAGCGATACTGAGCCAACTGGAAAAAGAGCAGATTAATCTATTCACTTATTATCCGGTGCAACTCCAAACCAACCTTGGAGAAGCTCAAAATAACTTAGAACCGATCAAAAATTGACAAAGCAGACTATACATTGCTGCATTTTCTGATAATTGCCTCAAGCATTACTTTGTTAATGACGCGTAGCGACGATTTTAATACCAATTTGATTATTTCAGGTTTTCTATTTATGTCATTCATGTATTTGTTGTTGCTCATCTACGATCTTGACAATCCTTTTGAGTACAACGGAATATCTAGTGCGGATATTGATTTGTCATCTTTAGAGCAGTCGTACCATCGACTGAATGCGGGGCTATTGAAGGATTCAGAGCCTCAAATACCTGTGTAACCAGTTTTCAGAGGTCAAATCAAGCAATCGGCAGTTTATAGAGATGCTCGAAAGAGGCTTGAATCTTCAAGGATTAATGGACAAGCTGTACAAGACCATAAACAATACTCCTTGTAGCATAGGGGCAAAAGTTGAATTTTTACCAGATGTCTGATGAGAGAAATAAGGCAAAGAATATCAGGAAAATTTTTATGCAATTATTTAAGCAATTAAGTATAAAAACAAAACTCATAGTCATGTTGCTGGTAGTTAGCCTTTGCGCTATGCTCGCAAGCACCTTTACATGCTCTAGTGCTGGTAGATCTCTTCTGACCGAAAGGGTCTTCAATCAATTAACCAGCCTTCGGGCTGCCAAAACTTATCAAATCGAAGATTATTTTGAAAACCTTTACATCCATAGCCAAACTTTAAGCGAAGATTTGACAATCGTCGCCGCCATGCAGGAGTTTAACACAGCTTACCGCGAACTGGAAAAATCAACAGTACCAGCGGATTTTGACAAAAAAATTGATACCTACTACCAAACACAATTTCTCCCCAGACTGGCGCGAACTAACGAGGGTTCGCCCGTTGTCGCATCTTACACGCCAAAAACAACTGCTGCCCGTTACCTACAATACTACTACACCGTCGCTAACCCCAACCCCGTTGGCAAGAAACTTCTCCTTGACGACCCAGGCGATGGCAGCTCCTACAGCCGCGTTCACGCCCGCTACCAGCCGATTTTTCGCAATCTAGTGCAAAAATACGGTTACTACGATATGTTTTTGATCGATCCCCAAGGAACCGTTGTCTACACGGTTTTTAAAGAAACCGATTTTACCACAAACTTCACTAACGGACCCTACAAAGAGAGTAACCTAGCAGAAGCGATCGCCGCCGCACGAGTAGCAAACGGAAAGGGCTATGTGAAAATAGTAGATTTTAAACCGTATAGCCCTTCTGGGAGTGCGCCTGCGGCTTTTATCGCTGCCCCAATTTTTAACGGCTCCCAATTCATTGGTATTTTGGCGTTCCAGCTTCCGGTTGACAAAATTAACAATGTTATGACTGGCAACAAACAGTGGAAACAAAATGGTTTGGGCGATTCCGGAGAAAGTTATCTGGTGGGATCGGATTATCTAATGCGCTCTGCGTCTCGTTTCCAGATTGAAAACCCAAAAGGTCATGCAAAAACCCTACGCTCTATCGGTACTGATGAAAAGACCATCAACAAAATCAAAGAGTTCAATACTACAATCCTCCTACAGCTCGTGCAAACAAAAGCAGTAAAGGAAGCGTTGTTTGGCAAACAGGGTACGCAGGTTATCAACGATTATCGTAATATTCCAGTTTTGAGTTCTTATGCTCCACTAAATATTGATGGCTTGAGGTGGGTTATCTTGGCGGAAATAGATGTTTCTGAGGCTTATGCCCCAATTCACTCGTTTGAAAAAACAGTTTTGATTGGGGCTACTTTAATCATCGCCCTAATCACGCTTGTTGCCATGTGGCTGACCACAATCTTTGTCAAACCCATCAATACTTTAATCAAAAGCGCCCGCAAGGTGGGGGCTGGGGAATTTGATGCCGTTGTCACATCTGGTTCCCAAGATGAATTTGGAGAGTTAGCTAAATCATTTAACCAAACAATAGGCAGCCTTCGCACGGAAACGAAACTGATCGAACAGAAAAATCGTGAAAATGAAGCATTAGTCTTAAATATATTTAGTCCTGCGATCGCCAAACGCCTCAAACAGGGCGATAGAGAAATTGCCGAGCAGATTTCTAATGTGTCGGTCTTGTTTTCCGACCTCGACCGATTTACCAAGCTTTCTCAAATGATGTCTGCTCAAGAAGTTGTTAGCTTGCTTAATGAACTGGTAACAGCCTTCGATGAAATGACAGATAAATACGGTTTGGAGAAGATTAAAACGATTGGTGACGGTTACATGGCTGTATGCGGGCTGAGTGTGCCGCGTCTGGATCATGACAAACGCACAGTAGATTTTGCTTTGGAAATGCTGTCGTTTGTCCGGCGATTTAATTATGAAAAAGGCTTGCATTTAGACCTGCGGCTTGGCATGAATTCAGGAGATGTGGTTGCAGGCGTGATTGGCAAAAATAAATTGCTCTACGACGTTTGGGGTGATACCGTAAATATTGCCAATAGGTTGAAGTCGGCTTGTCCGCCAGGAGCTATCTTAGTTTCTCAAAACGTCTGCGATCGCCTGCACGATCTCTACGATTTTGAGTTCTTTGGTGAAATTCAAGAACCTGGAAAAGAAAAGCTAGTGGCTTGGCAACTCAAAAGTTCCCAGATGACCGTAAGTGTTGGAGGGGAAGAAGTCTATGAGTAATTTAAGCTTTTCAAGTGACTGGCACACCTGGGCAGTAATTGTCGGATTAGGGTTCCCACTCCTGGTCGTTTTACTAGGAGAAGTTATTTATCATCTACAAAGGCGCGGTAGACCGATAGCGGCTACGCTGCGGGTTGTGAAAAACCTCGTCCTGCCCGTCTTAATGCTGATGGTTTTAATCAGGAATGTCCTGAAGCTTGACGTTAACGGGAATTTTGCAAAGCTCGTCGAAACGCTGTTTTGGATATCTGTTATCTACGCCTCTCTCTCGCTGTTGAATGTGATTTTGTTTGAAGAAGCTGAGGCAAATACATGGCGGGCAAGGATGCCCAAACTACTGATCGACCTTTCCAGATTGTTTTTGGTGCTTGTGGGAAGCGCGATCGTGCTGGCGGCGGTGTGGGGTGCAGATTTGGCAGGTCTTGCTACCGGATTAGGCGTTAGCTCGATTGTGATCGGTTTGGCGCTTCAGGACACATTGGGTAGCATCATGTCTGGCATTGCGCTGCTTCTCGAACGCCCCTTCAGCGTCGGTGATTGGTTGCGCGTTGGGAATAGCGAAGGCGAAGGCAAGGCGATCGAAGGGCAGGTAATTGATATCAATTGGCGATCTGTTCGCCTGCTAAATCTCCAGCGTCAGGTGATTGTCGTTCCTCATCAGTTCATTGGAAAACAAATAATCCATAATTACAGCCAACCAGAACGCATTTATAACCAACGCATCAATATTGGCTTCTCCTACGATAGCCCCCCTAACCTCGTCAAGCAGGTACTAACAAGTACAGCTCTGGCTACACAGGGCATATTAGCCGAACCCGAACCAGAGAGCAAAACTACATCCTATGATGAAACTGCAATTATTTATGAGGTGGAGTTCTTTATAGAAAACTTTGAGGATGTGGAGCAGATACTTGATAGATTTATGACGCGAGTCTGGTACGCAGCGCAGCGAAACAATCTGACGCTATATCGCTACCGATACGAGTATGCTGTGGAAACTGCTGATAAGACAGATAGCGCTTCAAATAAATTAGCCCAAAGCCTGCACTCAATTCCCGGATTTATGCCTTATGCTCGTGAGCAGAAAAATTTGGATGACTTAGCGAAGGGAACTATTTTACAACAGTTCGGTGCTGGCGAGAAAGTCATCCGGCAGGGCGAGCCTGGTAAGGCTTTGTACATTATCATTGCAGGTCAAGCTCTAGTCACCGTCACGAACGAGTTTGGCATGGAGTTGGAGGTAATGACTATCTTGCGTGGTGAGTTCTTTGGCGAGATGGCACTGTTTAGTGGGGAACCGAGTCCGGTATCAATCGCCGCCGTTGACGATTTGCAAGTTCTTGTCATCTACTCAGATGCTGTAAATCTGATGATTGAACGTCAACCAAGCTTGGGGCGTGAGATAGGTCAAATTATAGAAGCGCGAAGCAAGGCCGTAAGTATGGCTCAACAGGAAGAGCGATTTTTTTCGCGGGAGCTGGACGATAATTAAACAGGGATTTTAATATTGCGCGAAAGTCCCCACCTTCAATGTACTCATAAGGTGGGGATGGCGTGCTCTGAAAGCTTACTTTGCTCCCGGTATCAGCTTGATGACATTTGCTCTAATAACGGTGTCATAGCTGTAGCCATACTTTTTCAAATCCAAAGTGTCTCTTGGTGTGACAATATCATCTGGTGAAAAAGCAGGTAGCAAGGAAAACAAATCCCCTGGAGTCCAATTCGCTGGAGTGGACTCACCGCCATCCCAAGGCCACAATCGGTCATTGAGATTTTCTCCATAATGTCCACCTGAGGCAGGATAATAATTGCTACCTTCATGCCCGTTTGCCTGCCATTCAGCCCAAAGGCGATCTACATTAGAATGAATCAGCCAAAATACTGGATCGTTGATAGAACTAGCAAGGGCAGCCATTGTGCCTAAAGGTTCAGGACGACCTACAGCAGGGTCAAAAGTAGCCCCACCGACGAAGCTATGAAAATAGTTATGTTGAAAGACTCCAGGCGTTGGTTGTTGACTAGAACTATCCAGTTTGATAAATCCTTCTAAAGCTAGACGAAAAGTTCCATAGTCTTTAATAGCAAGGACTTGCTCCACATCTTCTTTAGGAACAGGGTAACTATTTGTAGGAGGCACTTGCAGAAAGCGTAAGAGTGTGTCGCCCAATGATTCTTGCGAGGGTTTAATATGTAAGTTTGGGTTGATAACCCATCCATTGGCTTTTGTAAAAGGACCAGACACAACAGGTCCTCCTTGAACATTACCTAATTCCGGGATGTTGAAATTGACTCCTTGACCATTTGGTCCCAAAAAGTCATCTTGAAAGATCACTTCCAATGCTTTAGGATCTGTCCAATCCCAGTAGGGAAGCGCCACATTCGGGTCTACTGATTGCAAGGCCTCTTCAAATCGGTGTATAAACTCACGATGCCACGGTAGAAACAGATCGCTTTCATGAGCACCATCATGTCCAGCAGCCGGACCTTGGGCATTCTCGTACATTAAACCCATTGCTGCCACATGCACTGCAACAAACTGGTCATAGATACTGACATTGCTACCTTCTGGGAATGTATGTTTTAATGTCTGCACAGCATGAACGAATGCTTGTTTCTCGGATGAGGTCAGGTCAACAACGTTCCTTCTAACACGTGCTCTATAAGGAGGAATCCTTTTACTAATAACAAGTTTGCTGTTTGAGGGAGCAAGAGCAGAACCAGCGTTATAAAATACTGGCAGCTTGGTATTAGAACTGCCGTTGACGATGTGATTTGATGCCTGTTGATGCTGAGGATTATGGGAAAGTGCGGGACTTCCAAACACTACTAGAGCAGCAACTATACTAGCAATGATGACTGTTTTGATAGTTTTGGGGAAAATTTTCATAATTTAGACTCTTATTGTGTTCTCAAGATAAGATTTGCTGGGCATTCGGGTAATATCAATGGGTTATAAGTATATAAAATTACATAGAAAAAATTGATTCACAATATAAAATTTTTCGGAAAATCCCTCTATTCTTTTGCAAATAGCTAAAAAGCCGCTTGTCGAATCAAAAATTATGCCTTTTTTGTTACTCTGAAAAGAGAAAAATATTATACTTACCCAGCTAATTAGACATGATCATGGATTGTGCGATCGCAGGACGCCGTAACGCCTATCGCGCAAGTCTAGGTTGAAAATCCTGTTGTTTGCTCTTCGCTACAACGACTACGGTTTAATCACTCTGTCGAACTTACGTGGTATAAAAGTGAATTGTGAGAAGATTGCGATATCTGACTCAATTACTTGTAAAATTCTTGACATGAGAAAAAAGTTAGTTGTAGCCTCTATTTTTCTTTGTTTGATGAACTCTTCTTTTGCAAGCGCACAAATTAGTAATTTTGAAGACCCCAGACTGACGCTCTCAACTGTTGAGGCGGATTGGTTAATCAAGACTGATAAAACTGAAAGACCCCAAGTTGGTAGTAGTTCTGCAACATTGCTCAAAGCCGAAGATGAACTACAATTTCAGGGTGAACTGGCTGCTATTGCGGGTAATGAGGGACTTGTCGGGTTTGCGTTTGTAGAAACGCCTTTGTCGTTAGATTTAAGCGCATACAAATACATTGAATTTTACGCTAAGTCCAAAGAGCCTGGAGTTGTTTATACCCTCACACTTAAAGATGAGCAAGCTCAACAGGACACTGGTACTCTCACATTTGAGCAAGAGTTTGTTGTTGGGACAGAGTGGACAAAGGTGAAGCTTCCTTTGAACCACTTTAGAGCAAAGATTCGTGGGAGAATTGTTGATGGCTTCCAATTGGATTTGCAAAGAGTGCGATCGCTCTCTTTTCAAATCAATCGCAGCAATCAGGAATCAAATTCACCAATTCCACTGCAATTTGCTTTAGATATAGGCTCAGAGGTCTATGTAACAAATCAAGATTAACAAGAACTCAGAATATTCCCTTAAAAGATTATTTGAACTTGCCACTCTCCGTCAAATCTTTAATTTTCCCAAAATATTTATGTATGATTCCTTTTCAGGAATCATTTAGGATTGCTATAAGCACAATTTTATATTTTATATTTCAGATTTTAGTTTGGGTTTCAAAGTTTATTATAAGCCCCATTGTCTCATGCACAATAATTTCTGATATGCTCTCAAAAATTAGATTTAATTATTAATATTATCTTTGACTAAAATTTTAACTCATCAAATTCCTTGTTTAATTAGTTAAAATCTTTTTTCGACAAGCTTCCAGAAACGTATTGCAGCTTTTTGGAAATTTTGATTTGTTTGCCCTGGCGATCGCGCGCTTTTGTGGTTCTTTGGAAAAAATATCGTTAAATAGCCTCTATTCCAACTCGCTCAATCCTTTGCTACGCAACGCTTCGCGAACAAAACGTCGAGTCATATAGTGATATACCGTGCTTCCAGAACTAGATTACCGCATTCTCTCAGAAAGAAATAGAAAAACCCTCAAAAAATATAGCACCATAGTTTTTTAAATATAGTGCTATAACATTCAAAAAACATCTTAGTTAGAGTCCAATTTCCACATTTTCAAGAATACCCAATGCGTCAGGGATAAGTATGGCTGCGGAGTAGTAAGCACTCACTAAGTAGGAAGTGATTGCCTTGTCATTGATACCCATAAACCGTACAGACAAACTGGGTTGGTATTCATCAGGGATACCCGTTTTGTGTAGACCTACCACCCCTTGGTTTTCTTCTCCGACACGAAGTACCAAAATAGAGCTAGTACCCTCCTTGGTGATAGGAATTTTGTTACAAGGAAAAATCGGATAGTTGCGCCAAGCAGGTACAATCTTTCCGTTAACCTCCCTGCTTGGGGAATAGAGTCCACGACGGTTACACTCGCGGCCAAAAGCAGCGATCGCGCGAGGGTGAGCTAGGAAAAAATGGGATTTGCGCCGCCGAGAAAGCAATTCATCAAAATCATCTGGAGTCGGTGGACCGGTGCGGGTAAAGATGCGTTGGTTGAGATGAGCATTGTGCAACAACCCGAAATCAGGATTATTAAGCATTTCGTATTCTTGCCGTTCCCGCAACGCTTCTATAGTCAGCCGTAATTGTTGCTCGGTCTGGTTCATGGGTTCGTTGTAGAGGTCAGCAACTCGCGTATTTACCTGTAAAATGGTTTCAGCGACGCTTAACTCATACTCCCGTGGACTCAAGTCGTAATCAGCAAATGTCCTGGGTAACTCAGTTTCCTGACTATGACCTGCGGATATGGCGATCTCGGCTTGATTGTACTTATCCTGGGGTTTGCTTAATATAGCTCTAAAGCGATCAACCTGAGTCTGCAATGCTTCAGACTGGTTCATCAACTCCCGAAACGCCTGTACTGGCAAAGACAAAACTATGCAGCGCGTAACGGCTCTGAAGCTAACATCCCAAGTATCCTGAGACAGAACTATAGCTTGACCCCCAAAATGATCGCCCTCAGCTAAGATATCCCTTGACGCTCCCACGGCTACCACATTTTCGCTCCGCTCCAATGTGGCATAAAGCCGTGGGATTCTGGCATCTAGTCCCCAATCCCCGTGGATTGGATTTTCATCCAGTTAGGGGCTGCGCCAAGCAGCCCATTCTCTGAATCGGACATAACCATTGCAGCTATGTCTCTCTTTAGATCCAAAGAACAAGCAAAACCATCCCACTGCGCTATATTCCTGGCAGCATTGAGATCTGCATTATGGTAGTGTCCATGTGGACAATTGAAGTGATGTCCGTTCCTTATTCCCAGCGTTCCACAACTTGAGCAGGATTTGGAAGTGTATGGCGCAGGACGCTTGATTAACTTCAAGCCTGACATAGCTAGCTTGTAGTCTAGCTTCATTTCCAGTGAGTAGAATGACCACGAGTGGCGGGATTGGCCAGAATCGCTGCGCTGCTTTTTGGATTGCTTCATGGTTTTGCGACATTCTTCTAAGTCCTCAACCACCACATCAGCACATTTATATTCAGCAAAACGCACTATCCGACGCGAGACAGTATGGTTTACTGCATCCATCCAACGGCGTTCTTTCTTGTCCCACTTTTTAAGCGCTCTAAATTTTTTAGCTTCCTGTAGTTGCTTGCGCCTTTGTTGAAAATAACGACGACGATGCATAACTTCTTTGCCGCTAAAAAACTTTCCAAACCCATTTTTGGACGCTACTACTGCAAGGTTGTTTTGCCCTCTATCGCAGCCAATCTTATTAGTTACTACAACCTCTGGAACTTCCTCGGTTACAGAAACATAGACATACCATTTATTCCGATGCTTAATTATTTTGGCGCTACCTCTTTCAACCGTACCGTTAAGAATTCCTTCTAGAACAGGCTGCCAGTGTTTAGATGCAACTTCAACAGGAACACGTTTTGTTCCTTTGATAGTGGGGAAGCTAATGCTATACGTAGTCCCTACTTTATGCAGTGCCCAGTTTTGATTGTTGACTTCTGGTGGCAATCGCTTGAAAGATTTTGCTTTTTTACCAGCATCAGACGTGGTATGTCGGATGATTTGATTAGACAGAGCAGACATGAGACGAGTCTGAACTTTAGAGGTTGTCAATTTTCGTCTTTCTGGAAGAGGAATAGTTAGCAACCAATTAGCTAAGTCTGTTGCCTCAACCGTCATTTCTTCAAATAGTTCAGTTTTGGTTTTATTTAGTTGTGGAAACTTTAACTTAATTGTTCGTGTTACTCGTCTCAAATCTATCACCTCCTTGATATTACTATTTTACGCGCATGGGTAAGACAATATATCAAGCTAACGCAAAGTTTATGTCAAGGAATGACAGCAACGCGCATTTGCCACGCATTCATCCGCACGGCTGGAAGCCGTGGGCTTTCTGCTCCCAACACTGTAATGTTTGTTGACAAGTTATTTGATTGACCGGAATAGGGACTCAAATTGAGCTAACCTTTCGTTCCTAACAGCGATCCGATTTTGGTAGCTGAAGTCCCTAACCCTGTCGGACCACTCAGTACGTTCTGCACCACTGGCTGAACATTAGTTTGAGTTGTTTCCTGACGGACACTTGGTCTAATCTGGGTCGCGGCAGTGCCTAATCCTGTGGGACCTTGGAGTAACCGCTTTTCTGTCGAGTTATTCCGCAATTCAAATTCCTTATAGCGGTCTACCGCCCTATGCCACTTGAGTACGCCGCACATCCACTGTTCCAGTTTCTTGACGTATCCGTACAGTTTCTTGCGGGTACTGGTATCCAGGTCGAAATCATCACACAAGATAGGGAGTTCAGTCGCGACGATATGTTCAAACTGACGAGCACGAGAAGTCATCAAGTCGTTAACAATTGCGACGGCTTGGGGGATATTGCAGTTAAGGAAATTTTGAACCGCCAACACACCGTTATTAATCTCGCCCTCAAATTCGATTTCTTTCTGGTAAGAGAAAATATCATTCGTCAAACAGGCGAAGTCGGCGGCTGAATTCTCAATTCCCTGCATGGTTCGGGTGCGGAAGATCTCTGGTGGGATCTCGTCCCCTTGGGAAAGCCGAGACAGGCTCATGGTTAGATCGGAGCCAAAGGTCTTACGGCGCATTTCCACATAATCTATCGGGTCGGGAATGCGATTTTGGATCTGGTTAGCGAGTTCCCATAACCAACTTTCGGTCATATCCTCGATCGCACGGCGGAACAGACGGCGAGCATTAGCTGTCATCGGTCCAGCCGTCCGCGCCCAAATATCCGCTAAACCCCGTTCGACTGGGTTTGTTGGTACGGGAATAGGACTCCCATCAAGGGGCATAAACGCTGATAGCCGAGCGTTGAAAACTTTTGCCCCTGCCATGTTGCGGCTATGACCATACAGTGCAGGGAAGTAGTCATCGGCATAGGTTCCCCAAACCAGCCAGCAAGCTGTGATATTCAACTCAGGACTAGACCCATTGGGATGAATATAGGCACCGCATAAAGCTACGTCGGCCACATCGAATTTGTGGTCATCCCAGATGTAAATGCCGGGCATTCCTGGCACTACGTCCAACATCCCCATTTGACGCGCCCATTCCTTAGAATGCCGCCGAGCCTCTCCTAGATGGGGATTTAAACTGGTGGAGAAGGGCATATAAAACTGCGGCAGAGTTACTGGCCCTACAGGCTGATAGGGGACATGAGTGAAGCTTTTGAACCGTTTTAGTCCCAAACTATCGTATAAAGCTCCCAGACGGGCTGCCGATGTGCCTAGTCCAGTAGGGCCGCCTAAAAACCAGCTTGCTGTCGAAGATTTGTCTGATGTCTGGTTCATGTAGCGGCTCGATCTCATGTGCCACTCATGACCCCCCGACTGCCAATCCTGAAGTCCTTTGGCATTTGACGTACTCCCCTGACTAAAGTCGAGGGGATTCTCAAAAGATGGTTACGAGGCGGCTTTGTTACCGCGCCTCTCCACCTTTCTTCTTGCTTCTTTGACTCTTAACTAGACTGTCGCCAGTCCCCGTCAGACCGTCTCCACAAGCATTTTCTACCACGCTGCGTCCCAGCGCGTTGATCCCTCTGTTGCGGATCACTTGTGCGGCTGCCACATCTCGATGTGTCATGTAGCCACATTCAGGACAGGAGTGAACCCTGTCTTTCAATTCCTTTTTTCCGGTGTGAGTATCACATTGAGGACAAACCTGCGAGGTGTAGTCCTTATCTACTTTGGCGAAATACACCCCTCGCTTCCAACATACCCATTGCAAGATTGAAACAAATTGCCCAAATCCAGCATCTAGAGTATGTTTGCAAAACATTCCTTTAGCCCACACACGGAAATCGATATCCTCAACAAAAATCATTCCTGTATCATCACAAAGCTTATGAGCAAGCTTGAAATGCCAGTCCTTGCGAGTATCAGAAATACGTTGATGTAGCCTTGCTATCTTCCGATTTAACTTGTGACGATTGCTTGATCCTTTCTTTTTGTTCTTCAGTCTGCGTTGCAGCAATTTCAGCTTGCCGTGCAGCTGAGTCAGGAATCTAGGGCGTTCAACTAAGGTACCATCAGAAGTAGCTGCAAACTTATCTAGACCTAAATCTAAACCTACAGCATACCCAGCAGGAAAAGTATCAGGGACGTTGACGTTGCATTCCAGAGTGAACATTAAGAAATACCCAGAGGCTTTGCGAACAACCCGAACTTGTTTAACTGTAAATCCATCAGGGATATCGCGTGATTTCACATACTCCATCCACCCAATTTGAGGCAACTTAATTTGATTGCCTCTCAATATCTGACCTTCCCCAAGTTGAGGATAAACATAAGAACGCATTCTGTACCGATTCTTGAAACGAGGAAAACCCATTCCTTTGCGTTTCATATCAATGAATGCCGTTTCTAGTTTTCTCAATACCTGTTGCAGCACTTGAGCGTTAACAGTTTTTAGTTCTGGATACTGCTTTTTAGCTTGGGTGAGAGCTTTGGCTTGGGTATTGTAGTTTGGGTACGGCGCATCTGCTGGAATGATATATTCAGAGGTTATCGAGCAAGCGTTAACCGGACATTTACGAGAATTCAGCCAATCCTTTCGTTCACGCAGAGCAAAATTCCAAACTTTGCGACATACATCTAATATATGTTCAATTAATTTGATCTGCTCTTTTGTGGGTTTGGCTTTGTATTCGTAAGTCAAAGTTAGCACTGTTCCTCACCTCCTACAAAATTATATTCTATTTACTAGGAGTAAGGCAAACGCTTGAAACGCGGGGATAAATCCCCTTGAGTCGGGTTTCATCCCCCGGATGGAATCACAGGGGTTCTCACCCTCCCACTATGCTTTTGATAGTAAGTTTGCAAGGACAGTTAAGACAGTTAAGAAAATATTTAATAAACGCTTAATACTACTTAAGAAGTAGATGTCGAATAAATAAGCCAGTGGGGTTTTCACACGATCCCTCTTGCATTCACTGCCTCCTTCACCCGTGCGATCGCCTCTGGCACTGCACTTTGCGCGATCGCCTTCTCAGTAGCCCAGACGCTCCGCGTAAGTCCTTACGGACAGGCTACGCCAACACGTACCCGAAGGGAGCGCTCTGCGCTCAGTGTGCGCTTTGCGCTTACGGCACTGCGCTACGAGTGCAATCGCACCAAGCACATTTGTTCATAGACAAAACCTTGACTAGCAAAGGGTTTTAGATTTTAATCTGGTGAGAGTGATTAAACATGGCTATACATATCGAATGGCTTCGGGATTCAATACTTAGATGCGTTTGCTCTGCTGATGTAGTAGAGTTATTGTCTTCCAGAACGACAACTCAAAAGCTACCCAAAATACTAGAACTTACCCATTGACAGAAAACTGGAGTGACGTCTGTCAAGTAAAATTATAAGGAAACTGGAGAGATTTTTGGTAAGCAGTGATTCGCGCTTCTAGTTGAGCCGCGCTCTTTTTCAAACCCAAAGAACGTAGAATTTGGACAGCAGCCATTTCACCCGTTCTACAACCACCTTCCATATAACCT
The DNA here is from genome assembly GCF_963872035.1 of Scytonema sp. HK-05. Taxonomy (NCBI): domain Bacteria; kingdom Bacillati; phylum Cyanobacteriota; class Cyanophyceae; order Nostocales; family Scytonemataceae; genus Scytonema; species Scytonema sp. HK-05. Next base: position 81,413 of record NZ_CAWMYC010000046.1, on the reverse strand, counting down.
TGGAACTTTTGGGAGCAATGTTCGCCAGCAAAAAACAGATTCCCTACCTGTTCTTGTTCAGCTCCTGCAATTGTTGTCCACTGTCCAACCAAATAGCAAGCATAGGAGCCTTGTGTATACGGTTCTCTGCGCCAATAAGCACGGATGGGTTGACCCTGGCGTACACTACTCATTCCTGGGAAAACATTCTCTAATTGTGATAGCAGTTTTTGAGCTTGAGATTCAGGCGAACGTAGCCCTAGAGGTAAACTTTTTTGACCGCCAGTAAAATTGGTGAGTACACCACTTGCACCTGGTTGATAACGAGAAGCTTCCCAGATGGCTGCAAAGTCTAAGTCAGTAGAAACAAATGCAGTTGAGTTATACCGTGTGCGCCATATGCGTTCTTGATAAGCAGTAATTAACTTGGCATTGTTACCATAACCTAATTGGGCGATCGCATTTTTTTTCACTGGTGGCAAATCGACATTTAACGAGACTTGGCGCAGAGTAGTAAATGGTAGCGCCAGCAAAATTCGCTCATATGTGCGTTCAAAGGAGCGATTAGCAGAACGTAAACTGACTCGGTAAGTGCGATCGCTTCGAGTCGTGATAGCTTCTAATTCGGTCCCTGTTTCAATAGAATTTGTCAAAAATCGCGCTAATAAACGAGGAACTTGGTCATTCCCACCAACAATCTGATAACGTTCATCACTTTCCCCAGTAATCTGGAAGCTGCTTGGATCTGTGCCAATAAAAAGCAGCATATTCAGACTAGACTGCTCGCTCGCTTCTCGACCGTATAAACCAGTGTAAGCGACTTGTATTATCTGACTCAGAATTGGGTGAATTTGCGCGTCGTTCAAGTACTGAGTGATAGAGGTATTATCCAACTTAATCGCAACCTGATTGCGTATGCCATAGGTTACGGCTGTCTTGCCAAGAGCAGCTAAATCCTGCTTTATCTTCTGCACCAGTGGAGTGAACCACTGTGTGATTTCTTTTTCTGATATTTTACGTCCTTGAAAATACTGTGTCCATTGTATCAAATCCTTATCACCAGTATACAAATCTGCAATTTGCAAACCTAATTCCTGCGCCAAAGAACGTAAGCTGGTATGGCTTGTGTCGATAAATTCTCCACCCAAGTCTACAGGTATAGAAGTACCAGCAAAATTTTGTAATGTATATATCCGACCGCCAACGCGATTTCTTGCTTCGATAATATCTACAGGCACTCCAGCTTGAGAAAGACGATAAGCCGCGACGAGTCCAGCAATTCCCGCACCGACTACCAATACTTTGGGAATTGTGGCAAATGCAGCCGAGTCAGCTCCACCATGCCATGTCACCGCACTGATGGCACTTGCTAATCCCAAACCCCCATATATCAGGCGACGACGAGTGGTCTTTTGGTGGAGAATATCAACGATTTCGTCCGCAGGAATTCCTGTTTCAACAGATGCCTTGGTGATTTTGTAAGCTCGCCGTAATGATGCCATCAACGCCGATCTCGCCATTGGGGTTGCCTTAATCTTTTATCTTGTGATAAGAAATATAGCTTAGAAAATACTAGATAAATGTGCAGTTCTTGTTACATTTGTTTAGATAACTTGACAGTCTTACTGTCAAAAAATAGAGAAGCCAATAATGCTGATTAGTTGTTAGCAGGACTTGTGTTTGCACCTGAAATATTAAGGCGATCGCCAACTTGTAGGACTTACGCACTGTACGAATTGACCCTCGTGTGGATAACGATATTCGGTCGTTTCAGGTTGTTAGCGATTGCGCGCAGCGCAGTGCCGAAAGGGCAATCGAACTTCTTCGGTGGTAGTTTATTGCTCGTCAGGCTGGAAACATCAAGCTTTAATGCTTGAAATAACCGCCCCATAATTGATTGTTTCTGTCAATGCGTAAGTCCTAATTTTATTTCTTGGAAGTCCCTAAGCCTTCTCTCTTCATCCTCTTTTTTTGGCGAAGGTATTGAATTTAGGAACTTGTCTGGAAATTTTACATCGGTAAAGGAGCCGGAATCGTAATTCCTTTAGCCACCGCAGGACGAGCCGCAACGCGCTCATACCAAGCGGCTAAGTTAGGATACTGCTCAAAACTAAAGCCCATGCGCTTGACTGTGTGTATCCAGCCAAAATGAGCAATATCAACGATCGAATATTCATCACATAGATAATCTCGCTTTTTGAGTCGTCCTTCTAAAACACCATAAAGTCGCTCATTTTCCTTGGTGTAACGTTCAATTGCATAGGGTATTTTTTCGGGAGCAAAAAATGTAAAATGTGCTCGTTGTCCAAACATTGGTCCAATACTAGCCGCTTGGAAAAAGAGCCATTGAATCGCTTCCCATCGATCTTTGGGCATCAATTTGCCCGTTTTCTCGGCTAAATAGAGAAGAATCGCGCAAGATTCAAAAATAGTCTGACCCGTTTCGTGATCGACAATTACTGGAATTTTGGCATTTGGGTTCAAAGCCAAAAATTCATCTTTGAACTGTTCTCCTTGGCGAACATTGACCACCTTAACGGTATAGGGGAGATTGAGTTCTTCTAGACAAATCGAAATCTTGTAACCATTGGGGGTATTTTCGGTGTACAGGTCAATCATGGAAACTCCTGTTATCTTAGTAAAAACTATGAATTGAAGACATGTGAATTAGAATTCTTCTGTGAACTCGATTTTTGCTGATGGGCAAGCTTAAAAGCGAGCCATAAAGCACCTAAAGACAATAATCCATAGGAGAAAGAACCTTCAGGGACTGAAGTAGCACGATTCAAAGTAGCCTGATTTTCTAAAAGTCCCAGGTATGCTCCATTCGTTGGAGATTTCAAACGCAAATTCACCGATTGACTTCCTTGAGGGATAAAGATGTCTAGCGTCTTTAGACTTTCGCCAATGTCAAAGTTGATCGGAATTTCGGTTCTATCTCCCACTTCTAAGCTAACGCCCACCGCTTCACTGGGATCTCCAGTACGGATAATTGTAACTCCTGTATCAGAACTAAATTGAGAAGTCGCAAAAACAAACGTACTTGGAAACTCTAATCCATACTTTGCTCCCGCTACTAAAAGTGTTGCAGGTTCAAAACCAGGCGGATTGATCGGATCAATGACAGGTTGACCCACTTCAGTAAAGAAATTTTCAATTCCCGAAGGCTCATAAAATAGCAGCATTCTCACGGGCGTATCGGTCAGATTTTTAAAGGTGTGTAGGTGATCTTTGGGTCCATAGATCAAAGTACCTGGGCTCCCCGCCATTACCTCATCATTCATCTGAAATAACGGATTTCCATCGATAACATAAAACCACTCAGCTTCTCTATGGTGGACGTGTAAAGGAGGACCAACATTAGGCGGTACATATAAATCGAAGAGTGAATACTGTCCGTTGGTATCCGCAGTGGTTTTTAAATAGGTATTGCGTCCCCCAGCAACCCAAAACTTTGTCTTGTCTGGATCGAGAGGATCAGGTAACGTCCCCTCTTCAGCCATATGGATATACTCCATCAAGTCGCCTGGAACCGGGGGAAGACCGTCAAAAGTATGCGCTTGAACTTTGGTATTAATCGCAATGGTTAATAGTAAAGAACCTGTAATACCTAATCCAAAACCAGTTGTTTTCATGATTTAATTTCTACGTAAAAAACAGTTGATTTGACTCTTAGACAATGCCAACATAGTTGCGGGCAAAGTTTTTGGCGAATGTTGTTGAAGTCCTCAATTGCGCCAATTTGGAAGCACTCAATTTATGCAGAAAATCCACGTCTTCAGGGTTGCTTCCTTCGGGTAAATGCACCATATTTAACAGGCTATAAGAAAATTCTTGCGCCTGCCAAATGTAAGGTAGACGAATCTCTGAGTAGCGATCTAAATAAGAAAGGTCATGGTTTTCCAAGTAGTAACCTATCAAAGTTTCTGCCAACACACCTGCATCTTGTACCGCTAGATTTAACCCTTTGCCACCCATTGGCGTAATGATGTGAGCAGCATCACCTGCCAAGAGTAATCGTTGGTAACGAAGCGGTTCAATGACATAGTTGCGTAAGACCATGATTTGCTTTTGCATGATCTTGCCTTGTGTCAGCGGCTTGGCCAATCGCTGGTGCAAGCTTCTCCAGACCCGTTCGTCTGACCAGTCTGTCAATTGATCATGGGCAGAAATCTGCAAGTAATAGCGAGAAATGTGACTATTACGTCGCATATAAGCGGCAAAGCCTTCAGGATGTACCCCGTAAAGCGTATGGGAGGATGCAGGGGGAGCATCGGCTAAAATGGCTAACCAACGATAACCGTACTCCTTGGTGTAAATCTTGGCAGCCTCAGCGGGAACGGATTGACGGGCTAATCCGTGATAGCCATCACATCCAGCCACAAAATCAGCCTGAATCTTAAGTGTTGTGTCAGTATTTTTGTTCTCACACTCCACTATAATCCCATCGTCGCTTTGAGTTAGCTGGATTCCTTGATGGTGGAACAGAATTTGACCGCCAGTATCGAGGTATTTTTGAATGAGATCTTCATTGAGATCACTTTGGGGATAAAAGTAATGTACATCACCATCGCTCAATTTACCATATTCCAAGACAAAGCTATCATCGGGATAACGAAATTCACAGCGATCATGTGGATATCCTTTGAGCAGAATCGTATCAGCTAATCCGTGTTTTTTGAGTAGAGCGATCGTTGTACTTTCAATTGCGCCCGCTCTTCCTCTGGCGTAAATTTCTTCTCGATTGTAGCGATCAATTACTATGCAATCAATACCATTCTGTAGCAAGATATTGCCTAGTACGATGCCCGCCGGGCCTGACCCTAAAATACAAACAGATGTTTTCAGTGCTGTTTCGTCATTCATGCTTTAAACCCTCTCAGTTGATTTCAGCAATATTTCAGTTTCCGCAAGACTGTTACAGCCAGACCAAAGACCAAAACATAGCCCAAAAGTGACATCTCAGGTTCAGGAACAGATCGAGTCGCTTGGACGATCTCTAACACCTCTGGAACTGACGTAATCGCTTTAGCAGCCTCGTCAGCAATCAAGTCATGTCCAAGAGTTGTTGGATGAATGATGTTCCAGAACAGATACGGATCTGGATTCGTTGTACCAGAGGTCAGGAAATCATCCGTTACATTGCTAAAGCCAAATTTAGCCGGCTCGGCAATGATGTCATCAAACAGAGAAGAGACATCAAGATTGATAATGTTGACCTTTTTCGATTGCTCCAGACCAATCAAAGCCTCGGACAAGGAATGATTGTGTTCTTGACTAACCTTGGTTAATCTCTCCTTGACATCAGAAGAACTCTGTTGAGCTAGAGGTAGTTTTCCCAAGTCAAAGAGATTTGGTACCAGAAAATTTTTTGCTCCAATTGCAGCTAACTTGTTGATCGATGTCTCCAAGTTATGCACCGTCGTCTCTACATCGGTTGAAGCAAAACCCACATAGTCATTACTTGCCCCCCAAACCACGTAAAGTGCGTTCGGATCTGCACTTGATGTCTGCGCTACGAAAGTATCGATGGTTGTCTGAATACCTGGCAATGGGTCGTAAGAGATAGGAACAGGCTTGCCAGGATTATTCGGGTCAAGAAAATTCAGAATATTCTGTGTTCCGGCCGATGCTCCCCCTACTGCAAAGTTGTAAGCAGGATTTGCTGATACTGACAGTTGCTGAGCTAGGGTTTCTATCCAAATTTTCCCATTAGAAAAACGTCCTTGATAATTAGGAAAGTCAGGGAATATACCTTTCGTTAATGCAAAAACATTGCCCGTATCCGAAAAGCTATCACCAAATACATAGAAGTCACTAAATAGAGAACGGGGGCTACGTCCCTCAAACTGACCGAACTTAACATAATGCTCCAATGCACTGCCTACCTGTCCGCTAGCTATAGCATTGGCTACATCTGGGTTGTGGTTAAGGTAGTATTGTTGGTCAAAAATCTCATTGAGACTTACCATGATTCACCATTTTTGAAGGACTGTCGATCTGTCTAGTAACTAGATTATTGCCTACCTCTGAGTTGGGGTTAATTCGTGAGAGGTTAAGACCATATCTCATTTGTCAAGAAGCAATAAGTAACCTGGAAATGGGGGTTAGAAACACAATTTTTAGGCAAGCGATGCCCAAGGGCAAAGCGCTACTGTTTGATAACGACTTCGTTGAACGCGCTTACACTAAATCTTGATACCCCTGTTTTATTTTTGCTTTATCAGTTTATTACAGGAGTTAACTTCATACATTAACTTTTTCTAAATTTTAAGTGAAATTACTAATTGACAAAAATAATGTTGTTTTAATATATCATGAATGGTTGTGGTTGGGGTAATATTTTGGGTCAAAAATCTCTAAGACTGACGCAACTGACACACTAAAATCTAAATTAGAATTGTCAACAATCCACAATCAATAGTCTTTAATCAAGCTTTTTTGGACTATTAACCCCTTCGGAGTGATGCCCCTTCTCCGAAGGGGAGACGCGACGCGAACGTCGCTAACGCTTCACTTATGACTTAAACAGCAGCCAGTTCTTTAACGACAGCATTAAATCGAATCTGTTTACGCAGTTGTTCGGTCATCGGACGCAAATCGCGCGGCTGCGTCGTGGGTCGGAACAGTCCATCAGCTTCCCAACGTTCGGGGTCTAAACTAATTGCCCAGGCATTTAACCAAAGATCTGGGGGAAACTTGGCTAATTGCTCCGGCATTGTATCTTCAATCGCAAAGCGGAAAATCACCTGAACGAATTCTTCAAATCGTTCGATACTGGCGATATGATCGTCAATTAACTCTTGTTCGGTTTTATCAGTTTTCAGATTGCGAGTGCGTAACTCACTGACAAAAGGAATCGTCAAATAATCTATAAACTCAAAAGAACCGCGTCGCTGTGACTTGGCAATCCAATCACGGAAAAATTGGCTCATCCGATGGGACAAGAGGAAAAATTGTCCAGTTCCTTTGCGAACTTTGGCTCTTTTGCTGGGTTCAAGGAACAGAGAATTAAACATTAACGGCGCACTGAAAGCCCATGCCGATAAAACATCCCACAAGAATTTCATCGACATCACTGTTTGATTACCGAAACAGAGATAGGTAGCGTGAATATTGGCTGTTACACTTTCGTTATATGAAATGAGGAAACGATTCGCGTCATCGACAATTTTGGGAGTGAGTTTACCCTGACGATCAAGTTCAACCATCTGGGTAATCAGGGAATTACCAAAACCAATTAAATCAGTACCTGGAGAATAGAAGGGGTCAGCAAATACACCCGCCACACCAACACAAGCCCAGCGATCGCTAGAAAAAACCTGCTCAGATGAGTAAGTATATTCAGGCAATTTCATAAAATCTACGGGTTGTTGCTTTCTCAGTTGGTTAGCTACCGCAGGTTCATATTTTTCTAACCACTGAAACGCTTTTTCATAGGTATGGTAGGTACTAAAAGGATGAACGTCTTCATTGGTAACAATGCCCAAACTGGTAAATCCCGTTGATAAAGGAATAATCCAAACCCAATAGCCTTCACCACACAAATGATTCGTCGAAAAATAGCGGATTTGATTCGGAACTCGCTCATGCCATTCTGTTTCAGTTTGGGGCACAAAATCATCTACATCAAAACGACCTTCGACCCGGAACCATACGGCACTAAAGTTAGTTTCAAAGGGTTTACATAAATCCAATTTCTTTTGCAAAATTCGACGGCGACCTGTCGAGTCAACAATCCAACGCGCTTGAATTGTTCGATTGGTTTTATCATGACCTTGAGTATAAATCACTTCATGTAACTGTTCTGGCTCGGAAGCTAATTTGATATCTTTGATCAGACAGCCTTCGAGTAACTCAATCCCTGCCTCTTCATTGAATTGACGTAAATCATTTTCTAACAAACCTCTGTCAACTTGATAAGAGTTTGGCTGATGAAATTCTGAAAGCCCGATTTCAGGTCGCTGATGAAACGGGCCAGTTGTATCACCTAAAAAATAGCGAAAGCCCAGTTTATGAAAGTGATGTGCTTCAAAGTAATCGGTTAGCTGGAGAACCTGAGACAGATAAAAAGCACCCACCTCAACTGTTGATTCCCCGACTTTGAAACCCGCTTCCGGAAGAGGACGAGCTAGCCTGTCTAGCAGAACAATAGAAATATCAGGCATTTTCAGTTTTAACTGGCGTGCTAAAGTTAAACCTGCTAAACCTGAACCGCAAATGGCAACATCATAAATCTTCGTCATTGGAGTAAACCTCTATCTTGGATGATTAGTAAGAATTTGTTTGTGCTTGATTGAGGCAAGCTTTTAACTTTTGAGCTAAAACTTGCACATGAGGCTCTTGAAACAGGGAAAAGTGATCACCGGGAACATCGTGAATCTCTAATCCTTCACTGGCTAGTCCACTCCAGCCATGTTGAGGATCTCGACTCGACCAGTCTTTGGGAGTCGGTAAATACAACTTGCTAAAAGTAGATGGCTCACTAGCTCGAAACAGCGTCACCCGACCGGGATAAACTTTTGGGGTATAACCTTTTTTGGCTTGCATGTTGGCTTCTGTCACCAACGCTCTTGAGTAAGCCTGGCTCAGAGAATGCCCTAAACTTAGATAAAGCTGACCGATCATCACTTCTCGCTTGCGCTGTAGTAGTTCCCTAACTTCTTGCCACAGCGATTTGGATAGACCGAGTTGCCAAAGATAAGTCCAGTAGTGCTGTTGTCGGAATGAGAGGCGTGGAAAACAGCCCCGACCAAAAGTATCAAACATTACCAATGCGGCAACCGTCTGACCTTGTTGGTGGAGTTGCTGCGCCATCTCAAAAGCAACTATTCCCCCCATCGAGTTACCCCCCAGAAAATAAGGGCCTTCTGGCTGAATAGTGCGGATTTCTTGGATGTAGTGGGCAGCCATATCCTCTATCCGAAAATGCGGGGCTTGTTTGCTGTCGAGTCCCCGCGCCTGTAAGCCATAAAAGGGTTGCTCAGAGCCAAGATAGTGCGCCAAGTCTCGCAAGTTTAAAACACTGCCCTGTTGCCCGTGGATGCAAAAGAAAGGCGGTTTGTGACCATTGGATTGCAGGGGGACTAGGGAAGACCAAGATGGCGTGGCCTCCTGTCCCAGAAGTTTTGCCAATTGCTCTACCGTTGGTGCTTGGAGTAAGGTCGTTAGGGGTAGAGTTTGACCGAAAGTCTCTTCGATGCGAGCAAACAACGTCATTGCCAGTAACGATTGTCCACCCAACTCGAAGAAGTTATCCTTTACACCTATTGATGGGATGTTTAACACCTCACTCCAAAGCTGAGCTAGTTTTAGTTCCAAGGCATTTTGAGGAGCGATATAAACGTTTTCCAGTTTGGAATTCTGCTGTTTTGCTCTTTTTTGGTGTAACTGTTGTTGTTCGGCTTCAGTTAACGGCAACAGGGATGAAAGCGACTGCTCAGGATGGGTGACAATGTTTTCCAGAATCGTCTGAAAGTGTTGCAGCATCTGCTGAATCGTTGTCGTCTCAAATAAATCGGTGTTGTACTTGAATACTGCCGTTAAGCTTCCTGCTTCTTCGATGAGGTACAGATACAAATCAAAATCGGCTGTTCCGGTATCCACGTCGAGATTCTGCACCGTTAAACCGGGTAGTTCTAGCTGATGAATAGTTGTATTCTGGAGGGCAAACATCACTTGAGAAAGAGGTGCTTGCAGCAAATTGAGCGATCGCAACAACTGCTGAACGGGCAAATCTTGGTAAGCATAGCCTCCTGAAGCCACCTGACTAACTCGACCTAAGAACTCTTGAAAACTCGGATTTCCTGAAAGATCGGTCTTTAAAATCAGTAGGTTGACAAAGTAACCCATTAGCCCTTTAATCTCTTTCCGCGTCCGGTTAGCAGTGGGACTACAAACAAAGAGTTGTTCTTGCTCAGTGTAACGATGCAATAGCACGTTGAAAGCGGCTAATAGCGTCACAAATAAGGTTACTTTTTCCTGACGACTCAGGGTTTTGAGGGCTTCGCTTAATGCCTTCGGTAGCTTGACCTTTTGGGAGGCACTACGACAGGTTGGCGCAGCGGGTCGAGGGTGGTCAATTGGTAGCTGTAATTCTTTAAGATTGCTGCCTAGTTGCTGCTTCCAATAATCCAATAAGATTTGTAAAAAATCTCCCTGCAACCATTCGCGTTGCCAAGCGGCAAAATCGGCGTACTGAATCGGCAGTTCAGGTAATGGAGAAGATTGACCTTGGGAGAAAGCTTGGTAAAGGGCTGCTAATTCTTCAAAGAGAACGCCTTTTGACCAAGCATCAACAGCGATATGGTGAACCGTTAGCAAAAGGATATGTTCTTCGCAATCAAGCTGGATGAGGGTTCCTCGTATCAGAGGCACATCTTGCAGGTCAAAAGGTTGCTGAATATCCTCTGTCACCTGTTGCATTGCCTTGGCTTCCCGTTGGGTTGCTGGTAATTGTTGTAAATCAATCACCGTTAAGGGGAAAGGAACAGGTGGATGAATCAACTGAACGGGTTTCCCTTCGACCCAGCCAAAGGTGGTTCGTAAGGCTTCATGGCGGCAAAGAATTTCGTTGAGGCTTTTTTCCAGAATATAGTAGCTAAGAGAGCCAGCGATCCGAAAAGCAAGGGCAATGTTGTAAGCAGAGGCCTTGGTGGGTTCTAACTGATGGAGGAACCACAGACGTTCTTGGGAAAACGAAAGTGGGAGAGACTCTTGACGAGAAACACGAACCAATGGCGGTGCCTGATTCTGCCAACCGATCACGGTCTGGATGGCTTGCCACAGGTTTTGTTTTGCAGTCTGGCTGATGGCTTCTTTTTTGGGGACAGGTTCAAGTTGACTGACCATAATACCAATTCAAAATTCAAAATTCAAAGTTCAAAATGAAGAAAGCCAGACAGAACAAGGGTTTGAGAATGTATATCTGTCGTATTCTTTTTTCAAATTGGTATAAGTTTTCAATTCCACAAGATTAAATAGAGCGCCAGGAAGATCAAAAGCCTTTCTTCTGCTCGACCATCGCCGCAATTGTTGCAATGTTTTGAAAATTCTCGAAACTAATTTCATTAGGATCTAGCTGAATATCAAAGACATCTTGGAGGTTAGAAACGAGGGTCATTGCGTTAATTGAATCAAGACCCAGATTGAAAATATCCACATGTTCTTGTAAATTTTCTGAAGTGATATCAGGAATAATTTGTAAAATCACTTGGGTGATTTGTTGTTTGATGTTGATTGCAGACATGACCATTGCTTTGATACCTCTAAGTATTTATGGACTAAACTAATTCTTTTCTCAGAATTTTCCCTAAAGGACTTTTAGGAATTTCTGGACGAAATTCGATGATTTTGGGAATTTTAAATTCTGCCATCTGCGTTTTACAGAAAGAAATAATTTCTGAATATTCACAGGGTTCTTGTGGCTTCTTGACTAGAACGGCTTTGATCAGTTCTCCGGCATACTCGCCTTTGACTCCCACCACAACCGCTTCTTGAATTTTGGGGTGCTTCATGAGAATTTCCTCAATTTCGAGGGAATCAACTTTGCGACCACCTGTATCAATCAAGAGTTTTTTTCTCCCAGTAACATAAAGCCGTCCAGTGTGGTCTTTTTTTCCTATATCTCCTGTTAAGAAATAACTATTTTTAAAAGCTTGTTGATTCAATTCAGGCTGATTTGCATAACCACTGGTTAGAGAGAGACTTTTGATCACAATTTCCCCAATCATGCCGTCGGGTAGTTCATTCTCTGCTTCATCGATAATTTTGATTTCGACATTCTTTAAAGGGAAACCGACAGAAGTCCGAGTTGGTACGGGATATATTTCTGAATTAATCGCAATAGCCCCCGCTTCTGTACAACCATAAAGCTGTCGAATTGGCAAGTTAAAGCGGGCTAAAAATTTGTCAAAAATCTCCTCGGATAAGAAGTTTCCTGCTGAAAAGCACAATCTCAAACTAGATAGATCAACGCTTTGGTCAGCAGGAGTTTCCGCCATTGTGTTAAAGATATAAGGAACGCCTGGAAAAATGGTGATTTTTTCAGTTTTAATCAGTGACAAAATCCTCGGACGACGGAAGACAAAGGGAACCTCAACAGGTGTGCCATCTTTTTGCAAAACGGGTTCGAGAATAACGAGGGTTGCACCATTACAGGTGGCGGCTAATAAACAATTACCTAACCCATGTGAGTGATACAGAGGAACAGCGCACAAAATTTTATCGTTTGGAGTAATTTGAGTTGTTTGAGCAAAGTTTTTCGCCTCATGATATAAGTTGTCTTGGGTGCGACAAACTCGCTTCGGTTTTCCCGTCGAACCAGATGAATATTGATAAAGGAAATTTCCCCCAAAGACTGTATCTGATTGACTCGTGGCGCTTGTTGATACTTTGGTTACTAAGTCGTAAAAGAAGTGTGTCTGAGAAGCCACGCGATCAACGACAATTATTTCAATCTCTCGATTAAGCTTGGCGATCGCTCTAGTACAAATTTCTAGTCGCTTATAGTCGGTAATGATTGCTTTTGCCTGACTATCCTCGATACAGTAGCTTAATTCCTCCTCTTTAAACAGATGATTTAAGGGAAGAATAATAGCATTTAACTGAGCGATCGCATAAAAACTAAAGACAAATTCAGGACAGTTTGGCAAAACGACGGCGATACAGTTTCCTTGCGTTATTCCTAAACTGCTTAATCCTGCACTCAATCTCTCAACCTTCGAGTCAAGTTCTTGGTAACTAATCTGTAATTGGTCATAAACGATAGCCGTTTGTTTGGGAAATCTTTTTACCGCTTTTTTAAACAGGTGAGCTAACATCTGAAAACCTCAAATTTGAGAATTTTTTAAAACTGTCTAATGAAATAGCTCTCAGGAAATTTTTCGGTAATCATCATGGTGTAATTACGATTAGAAAGAACACAATATGTCCGACAAAGTAGGTTTTCATCGGGAGCAATATCAAAGTAATGCGCTAAATCTTGAGCTGGTACTTTACCTGTTTCGAGGTTTTCTTTGAAAATTTCAACTTTGTTTTCGAGCCAAATTTTACCAATCGGTTTTTTAGTCGTTAATAAATCTTCTCGGATTTGCTCATCAAGTCTTTCCAAGGCAATGATTGACTCTGCATAAATATAATTGCGTCCACTAATGCCGCCTTGTAGGAGAATTTTTCTATCAAGGACTACCGCGCCCTCATTAAGCTGCATTGGTAGCAATTTATCATTTAATTTCATAATGTTTTCTGACAATTTTTTCACCTTAATCGATTCGCCCGTATAGGTTTCGATCAAATCGGTGATCGTGCCATTATTGATTAGTAAAATTCTCTGAAAAATACTCAATACAACGGGGTCAATATAGCATTTCTGAGAAGATGAAAAATCTCGATTGGAGTTGTTGGGGGTTAATACAGCCGTTTTACCGTTCATCTTAATTTCTCTTGAATTTTTGATAGCGAAATTTGTCTCTTCAAGTGGCTCGTACCTAGTGCTGGAATATCTAAAACAGAATGTGGGATTGAATGCACATAGTCAGTTTCCTGGCGTAAGTCCTAGGCTGTATGGATTTCAAATCCGGTCATAAGACTCCATTACCAGCAAAAACTACTGTCCTTGTGCCTGGCGGTGAGCCTAGTTGGGCACGAATTGCGAGGCGCGATCGCATAACCCATCCCTCCCATACCAAGAGTAATTGTCGAACTGGAGCCTCTTGGCACACAAGTCATGTGGAAACGCCTGCGGTGGAGGAAACTCTTGGAGCAAAATTTGGCGTTGCAGTTGCAAACGGTATTTTAGTCCAACGACCAAAGAATTGGGCAAGGGGAGCCAACTTGAGCATTAGTTGCTCAAATCCTTCGATTGTGAGAGACTGAGGTCCATCTGAAAGTGCCTTTGCCGGGTTGGGATGAACCTCAATCATCAGGGAATCTGCACCAGCTGCGATCGCCGCCATTGCCATCGTGGGTACAAACTCTGAAAAACCAGTGGCGTGGCTGGGATCAATCATGATGGGCAAGTGAGTCAGCGTACGCAATACTGGGAGCGCAGATATATCAAGGGTATTGCGGGTGTACTGTTTGTCAAAGGTACGGATTCCCCGCTCGCACAGAATCACATTGGGGTTGCCTGCTGCCAAAATGTACTCAGCTGACATCAACCAATCTTCAATCGTGGCAGAAAGTCCGCGCTTGAGGAGAACTGGCTTAAGAGTTGCCCCTACTTTCTTGAGGAGCGAGAAATTCTGCATATTGCGCGCACCGATTTGCACCACATCTGCGACAGATGCAACCTTCTCTATGTCAGCTGTATCCATGACTTCGGTGATAATCCCCAAACCTGTAGCTTCACGAGCCTTAGCTAACAACTCTAAAGCACTCTCACCGTGCCCTTGGAAAGCGTAAGGTGAGGTGCGGGGTTTGTATGCCCCACCTCGGAGAAACTGCGCTCCTGCTGCTTTTACTGCTGACGCTGTTTCTACAATCATCTCTTCGTTTTCTACGGAACAAGGTCCAGCGACTACAACTAAAGGATGGTTTTGTCCAAAGGTTACAGGTCCATTGGGTGTTGGTACAACGACCTCACTAGGTTCGCCATAGCGAAATTCTTTTGAAGCCCGTTTAAAAGGCTTTTTCACCCGTAGAACCTGCTCAATAAAAGGGCTCAAATTTTGAATCTGTCGCGGGTCAATTTCTGACGTATCACCTACCAAACCAATCACCACTTTCTGCTGACCTACAGATTTTTCTGGAGTGATTTCCCATCGGCGGAGTTCAGAGCTGACTCGCTCAATTTCTGCTGCTGGAGTGTCGGATTTCATGATGATAATCATTGATTCACATTCCTCTTTAAATATTGCAAATAATCGTGTTGCGTGACTGACTTAACCTCAGTTATTTCAGTTGCATCTCGTTTCATTGAACCTCTATAAGTAGTAATCAAGTCCATTTCTCTGTTTTACGCAAAATTCCTAAATAATATTTTCTTATTAATCTAGTTTCTAAAAAAATCATTAACTTTTACCTCAAATTTCAGAGTATATGCCCAGCTTTTTACATGATGTTCACGTGTTTGAATTCCTGGAAACACCGTTAGTGTGTTTAGCAGAATTTGGAGATTGCCCCTGCTGATTGCACTGGACACGAACAGCGCTTAAGTACGACTATAATTAATTACAATTTCTCAAAATATTGCAATTAGTCAGAGTCGTTTTGAGTGAGATAACGTTTTATATCACTTATTACACTGACTGTCAAATTACTATTACAGACACAATTTGTGTTTTGCGATTGGACTGGCATATCTATTAATTAATCAGTTGCCGTTAGCCAGTTTGATGCAAAATGCCACTTTTTAATTACATAATTTTACAATTTCCAAAAGTAATCATTCCTCAAGTTGACTCTGCTAATTAACACCATTCACTCATTCACTAATTTTTTGGAGACCTTGACTATTTTCAATGGCTATTGAGAGTGAGAACAGGGAGAACTATCAAAAGGTGAAACATTACAATGCCCGTAAGTTAAAAGCAGAGTAAACGCATATTAAGTACGAGATGAGAAAGGCTGCAATCGTTAATCAGTTTACTGAAATACAGTATGCGGTAACAATAGACAATCTATCGATAGAAGTAACTCTTTTGTCGCTGTTGTTTGTGCTGAGTGATCTGCGACTTTCTCCAAGCTTGGGGAGTTGTCCCGTGATGTTGGCGAAACTGGCGGAAGAAGTGAACCGCACATTGATAGCCCACCTTAGCAGCAATCTCCTCCACTCTCTCATCGGTTTCCAAGAGCAAGGAACGTGCTGCTGCCATGCGACGCTCAATAATCCAGTTTTGTACAGTTTGTCCCGTTTGACGTCGCACCAGGTTAGTGAGGTAACTTGGAGAGTAACCAACAGCAACAGCCACGTCGCTAAGGGTAAGCGATTGGTGATAATTTGCCTCGATAAAGTCGAAGACCTTACTCAACTGAGGGTCGGAGGGAAAGATGCATTGAGGGGCAGTCGGTCTTATAAGGTCAGCACATGGTGGTTCTCGGACTGATAGTGAGTTTGCAGCGTACCATTGACAGAAGGTGGCTTGTCTTTCCAATCGGGCTCTTATCGCCCTCAGTAATTCCTCTGGTGTACAGGGTTTAGTAAGATAGTCATCTGCTCCCAGTTCCATACCTTTGCGAATGTCAGCCTGAGTCACTTCGCCAGTGACAAAAATAAAGGGGATAATCGCTGTGGCTGGGTTTTGGCGCAGCGTAGTCAGGACGCCGTAACCATCGAGTTTTGGCAACATTGTGTCGCTGATTACCAAATCGGGTAACTCTTCCTGTGCTCGCTGGACACCGATAAGACCGTTTTCAGCACCTATAGTGTAGAAACCTTCCGCTTCCAGGCATTCTAGAAAAAGTTTTCGGGTTTTTGCTCCATTTTCAATCACCAGAATTTTTTTCACTGTTTTTTGTGCCATCCAAACATTGGTAGAGCGATAATCTCCACGTCCTGTTTGCCCATACTTTTCTGCGGTGTTATGTGTCAACGCCATTGCAGACTGAACCGCGCAATTCCCGCCCCCGTGAATCTCAGATTTCATAATCACAATCATTCCTCCGGAAATAGTGCAGTTAATTATGAGCGGTGGCTTTTATTAGCATAAGCAACATAATTTTATAGGGAACAACTCATTGAGCTTATGCAGCAGACAAAAGTTAGGTATTCTGTTCCTGTACTGCCACATCTAAGTAATTACTCAGTTCCAGTAGGTTAGTATTACGCAAAATAAGGTGTTCTCGTAACATTTCTTAAAATTCGCCGTTGACATTTAAGCAATTGCTTATATAAACTAAAGATAGTTAAGTATTCGCTTAAGTATTGGGATGACGCCAATGATCAGATTTTTGCTTTTTCAAGCGATGGAGCGATCGCCTGACAATCCCCATTAGCCTGGTTTACCTGCTCCAAAATCCACAGTCCACAATCCCAAATCGCTATGAGTAGACTAGCTGCCAGTGCTGATGTTTTTGCAGCGATCGCAGATCCAACACGACGGGCGATATTGGATCAGTTACGTACTGGTGAGCAACCAGTCAAACAGTTGGCTGAGCCTTTCGCCATGAGCTTGCCAGCGATTTCTCAGCACTTACAAGTGCTTTGTGAAGTAGGATTAGTACAAATGCGAAAAGCAGGGCGACAGCGGTTATATCGCCTGAACCCCGAGCCTCTTAAGCAGATTTCTGACTGGATTGCACATTACGAACAGTTCTGGCAAGAAAAACTGGATGCCCTAAGCAACTATTTGGAGGAAGATTCATGCTCGGAAACTTGAACAAGGAAGTTTTCTATCCATATCCACCGCAACGAGTTTGGCAGGTACTCACCAACCGTCGCGCCTTAGCTGCATGGTTGATGGAAAATGACTTTGAGCCGCGTGTAGGACACAAATTCCGATTTCAGGAGTCTACACTGCCAGGACTCGATGAAAGTATTGATTGCGAAGTCATTGAACTAGAAGAGCCAAAACGGCTTTCCTACACTTGGCAGGATAAATTCATGCCTCAGCCTTCCATTGTCACCTGGATTTTGGAACCACAAGAAGGCGGTACTCAGGTGCGCTTGCAACATAGAATTCTAGAAACCGCCATGACTGGATCGCGACAACCGTGGCAAGGCGAGTCTATGCATGAGCAAACGACAACAACTGCTCTATATAAAAAGTCACTTGCACAGATAAAATCAGCATCTGCCTTGCAAACAAGAACTTTTATAAGAACGAGTGGCGAACATCAATTGTCCAATTATTGGTCAAGAGGTATGGAATTTCAGGCATCGACGAGCGTGATTCTTACTTCCTATTTCTGTGGTAGGTGGGAGTACAAACTTGAACATACATTGCCACAAGTTCTCTCGTGAGGAAAATAATAGTCTTCTTACAAAAGCATGATTAATGAATATTTAGAACCACATCTGCACACTTATGGAACACAGATAAATTATCTCTGTAAAAGTCGATGCTTCTAGCATTACAAACTTTGGTGAGATAAGTTTCAAACTTGAGCAATGAAATATGACTGAACAAAATTTTGTTGACACTCACACTGGACAGTGGCAGGATATTGAGCAACTTCCAGGAACAAAAATACTGTCATTGGCGGAACCAGTACCACAAGGTTCAATCCATAAATTACAAATGGCTGCTGGTACGGTAATTCCGGTTCATTTTCATCCCTGCGACGAGTATGTCTATGTTCTTAATGGAACTATCGAAACAGGAGGACGTGAATGCACACCAGGAACATTTTGGTGTACACCTGCTAACACTAAAAATGGTCCTCACACAGCTATCACATCTGTCGAAATCTTGACGATTCGTCTTGGTAAGATGGGAGTTTTTCAGTAGCTTACTACTTGAGATTTTGTCAGCAAAATTATTTTGTAAATATCCTAGCTATTTGGGCAGTTAGGTTAATTTCAAATTGTCTACTATTTGGATAAAAACACTATGAACAATCCTCAACTCAGCATTCCAATGGTTATTCAACCATCAGACAAAGGAGACAAAGCCTTTGATATTTATTCGCGCTTACTTGCAGAGCGAATTGTATTTTTGAAGAGTGAAGTCACAGATGAAACGGCTAATTTGATAGTTGCACAATTGTTGTTTCTGGATGCTGATGACCCAGAACGAGACATCACATTATACATTAACAGTCCTGGAGGTTCAGTAACAGCAGGAATGGCTGTTTACGATGCCATGAATCAGATTCGTTGTGATGTTTGTACTGTCTGTGTCGGTTTTGCCGCTTCAATGGGAGCATTCTTGCTTTCTTCAGGTACTCAGGGCAAAAGATATGCTTTGCCAAATGCTCGGATTATGATTCATCAACCTTCAGGAGGCGCTCAGGGAATGGCTAGTGATATTGAGGTTGCAGCTAGAGAACTTTTGCGTACCAAAGAAACTATCAACAAGATATTAGCTGCTAATACAGGTCAAGCATTAGAGAAGATTCAACGTGATTCAGACCGAGACTTTTTCATGAGTGCTGAAGAGGCAAAAGCTTACGGCTTAATTGACGGTGTTATCCTGAGAACACCTACCTCTGTTCAATAGACAAGATTGCATTTGTTTGATTCCATCTGTGTCCATCTGTGTCCATCTGTGGTTAATTATTCTTTTTTTTGGAATGAATGCAAGAAGTCTAACTCTTCAACCAACTCCCACATTGACAATCAGTTGAATGGAGGCTGATATTTGTTTTGAATTTACTTGATGCAAAGATGTAAAGACACAAAACTTCTTAGTGTCCTTGGCGTCTTGCTGCTTAGATAAAAAACTGATTGATGAACAGGATTTCAAAGATGAAAATTCTAGTCATTGGTGGCACTAACTTTATTGGTCCTCCTGTCGTTCGTCACCTCTGTGCTATGGATCATGAGGTGACTGTCTTCCATCGAGGAAAAAGCATAGCTGAATTACCATCAGATGTGCATCACATTTTGGGCGAGAGCCTTCGGCACACCTTCGGTGAACGCACTCACCTAGACAAGTTCAAAAACAAGTTTGAGGAGATTTCGCCCCAAGTCGTCCTGGATATGTTTGCCTACACTGAACAGGATGCACAGACACTGATGAAGACGTTTAAGGGTATTGCCCAGCGTGTTGTTGTTATTAGCAGTATGGATGTGTATCGTGCCTATGGGGTGATTTTAGGCAGGGAATCTGAAGTTGTTTTGGTACCGTTAACTGAAGATTCGCCTCTGCGCTCTTCACTTTATCCTTTTCGGGAGATGCCTAATAGACCTCTAGACGCGCCAGTTGATTACGAAAAGATTCTAGTTGAACGGGTGGTCATGTCAGAGCCTGACTTACCAGGAACAATTGTACGCTTGCCAATGGTTTATGGTCCAGGAGATATTCGACACCGCTTGTTTCCCTACTTACAACGCATCGATGATAACCGCCCTGCTATTGTGTTGGAAGAGAGTATTGCTGAGTGGCGAGGCTCGTATGGATATGTGGAGAATGTGGCATATGCGATCGCTCTAGCAGTGTGTCATGAACAGGCAAAGGGTCGGATTTATCATGTCGCCGACGCAGAGGTGTTTTCCGAGGCTGAACGCATAACTAGAGTTGGCAAGGTCGCAGGATGGCAGGGTAAAGTAGTTTCTGTATCTAAAGACAAGTTGTTAACAGAGTGGAAACTGCCGGTGAACGCAGAGCAACACTGGTTTGTAGACTCAACTCGCATCCGCCAAGAGTTGGGATACAAGGAAGTTGTACCCCCAGAAGAAGCACTGCAACGAACTATAGACTGGGAGCGGACTCATCCACCAAAGGAACCTGAGAAGTTGGCGGAACCTTGGTTACTGGACTACGGAACTGAAGATGCTATTTTGACCAAGCTTGTATGAAATTTTTCAGTACAATCCTTTCCCCAATCCAGCGTTTTTGGTTACCAATCATCCTGATTGTGACAACAGCACTTATAGTTTTCGCTTACAACTCAGCTCACTTTCAAACACAATCTGCTCCAGTTAATCAATTAGTAACTACTATCCTTGGCGAACCCCAAACCTTTAACACTGCTTTCAATCAAGCTGGAGTTAATATTTTTGGCTTGACTTATGAGGGGTTGGTCAAAGAAAACCCAGTAACTGGTAAAGTTGAACCAGCCTTAGCCGAATCTTGGCGAATTTCCGACGACAAATTACGGATTGTTTTTAACTTGCGTTATGGGTTGAAATGGTCTGATGGTAAGCCTCTAACAGCAGATGATGTGGTGTTTACCTACAAAGATATTTACCTTAACGAAGAGATTTCCACAGTTCTCATTGATACATTCCGGATTGGTGAAAATAGGGTATTGCCCAAGGTTCGCAAATTAGATGAGCATCGGATTGAATTTATTCTACCAGAACCCTATGTTCCTTTCTTGGGTATTACAGCTGCTGAAGTTTTGCCCGCCCATGCTCTCCAAGCGTCGGTGAAAACGAAAGACAAAGAGGGGAAGCCGATGTTTATAACCAAGTGGGGCACCGATACTCCTCCCGATCAACTGATCGCTAACGGTCCTTATATACTAGAGCGTTACGATATTGGTCAACGTTTGGTGTTCCGGCGCAACCCTTACTACTGGCGCAAAGATGCTCGTCGATTTCGTCACAATGGTAAATAATGCTCTCATAGACAAGCTCTTTAACTCCCAGGATTGGGAAACTTCTTTTGGAAGTTTTCTTAGCAGTTTAGAACCGAACGATTTAGCAGGTGTCTGGACTGCCGAAAACGGAGGTCTTTTGTTTAATCTAAGCCCTCAAGCCGGACACAAGCCGATACAAGGTAGGAAGGTAGCTGATTGGGAAGCAGAAATCGGCAAGCTGTATAGCCAAGCTGCACAAGAGTTTGATGAAGCAAAGCGTAAAGCAATTTATGCCGAAACTCAGCGGCTTGCTCAGGAGTATTTACCGTGTATTTACTTGATTAACCGCTTGGAAATGATGGCAGTGCGCGATGGCACGAAGTGCCCGCCTTCGGCGATCGCGTCCAAGGCATCAAATACTCCGCCAAATACGCCCCCATTGCTCACAAATTTTGGAACATTCATGAAATCAAAGTCACACAATAAGGCATCCAGATTAGGATTTTAAAGGAGGTTGTATGAGTCTTTTCTGTTTAGTTCACGGCGCTTTGCAAGGCGCGTGGTGTTGGGATTTGCTGATTCCCGAATTGGAAGCACGAGGTCACAAAGCCGTCGCAATGGATTTGCCTATTGAAGATGCATCCGCCACTTTGTCTGATTTTGCAGATGCAGTCGTTCAAGCGATACCAGAAGATGAGGATGTGGTAGTAGTCGGTCACTCGATGGCTGGTACTGTTATTCCCCTTGTCGCCACCCAACGTCGAGTCCGTCGGCTAGTGTTCCTCGCCGCGCTCATTCCGCATGTAGGAACAAGTGTCCTCGACCAGTTCTATGATGAGGTTGATCCCAATGCCCTTAAAGCACTAGGTTACGAACTGCCAGAGGCGAGTAAGTTCGAGCAGTTCCGTGATGAGCCTGATATGTACAACCCAGCTGTGCTTGGCGCTGCGCTTGGCAAAGACTCTTCAGGGAGCGAAGCACTAGCAATGGAAGTTCTGTTTCACGACTGTGAACCTGATGTGGCGCGTTGGGCAATCTCCAAACTACGGAATCAACAATCAATGGCACACATTTTCGAGGTCACTCCCCTGCAAGCTTTCCCGGATGTAGAGTACACGTATATTGCCTGCACTGATGACCGGACAATTTCCCCTGTATGGTCGCGGTATGCTGCACGTAAACGCCTGGGAGTTGATGCCATAGAACTGCCTGGAGGACACTGCCCCTATCTGTCTCGCCCTACCCACCTTGCTTCGGTACTGAGTGCTGAGTAAATTTAGAAATCTGGTTTTTTTACAGCAGTTTTCTATTACAGCGGTTTTCTTTTGAGTGGGCATTGCTCACCCGGAGGGTGAGCAGTTCCTACCCTGCACCGAAGGCGTTCCGCCTACAACGGGGGGAACCCCAACGCCAGTCACCTGCACTGGCTTCTCCGTCTATGGCACGGAGTGCCACGCACTCGCGTTCAGTGCTGGCTCCGCAACGGACTGCTCACCAATATCTCAAATGTCCATCACATAGGCTTTTCGGGGCAACGCCCACCCTACGATATTGTGGTCTAATCATAGAAGAAGCGCTGTAATTAGGATACAGGTTGGCTGTGGGGGCACGAAGCTTTGCTCATTGGTGTCAACAATCACGTTCAAAGCTTTATCCCACGTTGGTTTGACCCCACCCCTTAATCCCCTCCCCTTAATAAGGGGAGGGGCGGTTTTGGCGTTAGACAAAACCGGGGTGGGGTTGCGCAACAATTGTGGACAAGTATAAGGGCATGAGGCAAGGTAATTACAAGCTTTTCAGCTTAAGTTGACACGTATGAGCAATGCTGTGCCCCTACCATGTAGTTTGTAGTTTATGCTTTTGAAAGCCTTCTGCCTTTTTGTACTAGTTTGTGTTGAGAGTTAGCTGTAAATTTTTTAACAATTCATCTGAGGTAAAAGGCTTTGACAAAAAGGTTGTGATGCTATCACCAACAATTTTAATCATTTCATGGTTTGATACTAACCCGCTAACGCCAATAATTTTGACTTTTGGGTTCATTCTTTTCAAGATGCGGATAGTCGTTGAACCATCCATAGAGGGCATCATCATATCAAGCAACACGACACTAATTTCATGCTGATGTTGTGTATACAATGCCACAGCCTCGATGCCGTCACGAGCAACGACAACTTTGTAGCCATTTCTTTCCAACAAGTTTTTAGTAATCTCACGAATTGAGTCGTCATCGTCAACAAGAAGAACTAATTCTCCATGTCCTACCAGTAACTCGTTGTGCCCTGTTAATATCTCATCTGTTTCCACTGTCTGCTTAACTGGTAGGCACACCTGAAACTCTGTTCCCTTTTTGATTTCACTAACTACGTTCACAAAACCGCCGTGGCTTTTAACGATACCCATCACTGTAGAAAGACCAAGACCTGTGCCTTGACCCAATTCTTTTGTTGTGAAAAATGGTTCAAAGATCCTATCTATTATTTCCTTGGAAATTCCCGTTCCGGTATCAGATACGGTGATAGCAACATAAGGACCAACCTGAACATCAATATTTTTACGTAGCTGCTGCGTATCAATCCACATATTTTTAGCGAAAATCCGCAAAACACCTCCTTCTGGCATGGCATCACGAGCATTAATGCAGAGATTCATCAGGGCTTGGTGTAGCTGGGTAGCATCACCAGAGATTGTCCAGAGGTTTGGCGTGGGAATATCTACGCAGATATCAATTGCTTTAGGAAATGTCTGTCTAACAATCTGTTCAACTTCTAAAATTAAGTGTCTCACCTCCAAAGTCGTGAAGTTAACTTCATGACCTCGTGAAAACCACAACACTTGTTTTACCAAATCTGCGGCACGTCTAACGTTATTTTCCAGTATAGAAAGCCACTGCTTGCCCTGCTTATCGAACAGTTGTGTCTGTAAAAGTTGAACCGTCATCATCATTGGTGTCAACGCGTTATTTAAGTCGTGGGCAATACCGCTTGCCAAAGTGCCAAGGCTTTCCATGCGCTGTGCTTGGAGAAATTGCGCTTCGAGTTGTTTTTTCTCTGTAATGTCAGTGTTGACTGTCAGGATAGATTTAGGTTGTCCCTGCTCATCTTGCATGAGTGTCCAGCGACTGGCAACGATAATTTCCTTGCCGTCTTTGTGTACCTGGCTCAATTCACCCTGCCATGAACCATGTTCAATCAAGCTTGTTTGGATATCTTGAAGTTGAGATAAAGTTTCCTGTCGATAGAGAAATTCATTGGCATTTTTGCCAATTGCTTCTTCTGTGTTCCATCCGTAGAGATATTCAGCCCCTTTGTTCCAAAATTGGATTTGGTTATCTAAGTCTCGTACAAGAATCGCATCTGTCGTAATATCGAGCAAAGCAGCTTGTTCGCGGATTTTCTGTTCTGCTTGCTTGTGTTGTGTAAGGTTCAAGACAAAACCAACTATGCTTTGTTCTTGAACCTTACAGAACGCAATACCAATAAGTACAGGAACACGACCACCATCTTTGCGAATGTATTCCTTCTCGAAGGGAGTACATACTCCAGAATTGATGAGTTGTGCGATCGCCCTTTCATCCGCACTCCAATATTCTGGGGAAGTCATTTCGTTCCAATGCAATTTTCCTGACAGCAGTTCTTCGCGCGAATATCCCACCATCTGGAGAAAAGCATTGTTTGCTTCTGTGATTTTGCCGCTTAAGTCTGCCAAAATAATCCCTATGATATTAGACTCAACCAAACGTCTAAACCGAGCCTCACTTTCTTGGAGTGCTTGAAAAGCTTGCGAACGTTCTTGTTCTGAACGCTTGCGTTTAGAAATTTCCTTCTCCAAATGCTCATTTTGCTCTTTTAGTCTTTTCGTGAGGTTTCGCAGACGTAGGTGAATATTAACTCTTGCTAAAACTTCTTCACTCTCGAAAGGTTTGGTGATATAATCTACTGCCCCAATATTCAAACCTTTGACCCTATCTACCCTCTGTGCAAGAGCGGTCAAAAAAATGACAGGAATATCTTGGGTACCTGGATTTGTTTTCAAGCGACGGCACGTTTCAAAACCGTCTATTTTCGGCATTAATATATCTAATAATATCAGGTCTGGTAAGGCAGATTCTGCTATTTCCACTGCTCTTTCCCCATTGTCAGCGATTAAAACTGTAAAGCCAGCATTATCTAACAAATTGAGCAAGAGTTCTATATGTGCCTTATTGTCATCCACGATTAAGATGACACCTTTTTCAGTGGTATTAATACTCATTAATGCCTCTTAAAAATGTTTGAAAAAGTTTTCCTGAGAAAAGCTTTGTCGATTTAATAGATGACACACCTAGTACTGAATACTCAGCAACGTTAGTCGCACGCCACTTGCGGGACTCGGGGGGAACCCCCAAGGGCGCAGTGGCTCGTCAACGGGAGTCTCCTCCGCTGGGCGCTGGCTCCTCAGGACTGTTTTTGTTACAGAGGTAACCATAAGCTTCTTTACAGAACTTAACTAGCTTGATTTGCCAGTGAATCATCTGCATAAATGCCTCCGTTTTCTAGCATCTAGCAAGCAGTCTATGAGTTTAGCCTTGTTCAGTTCATCAATCACAAGCTCGACTCTTGTTTGGCTTTGGTATTAAATCAAATTCTTTCAACTATCACGATTATTTAATCATTACGTAATTCAAAGTTAAAAAATGTTATTTAAAGTCAAAGATATTGAAGTAAGTACTCACATTATGTTAAGAAAATAAAGACTTATCAGCAGATACGTGTCGAAAATTGCAGTTTTTTTTCGTCAAGGCAGTCATTGACTGCTGGATCTGTTGACAGTAGGCTATCGACTATTGACCGGAATTTCACTCATTAGTCAACTGTCAACGCACTTATCGTTCATTCTTAGAGCAATTTTCACGCTTTTAGACTATGCCAAGAAACCTAACCCCCAACCCCTTCCCTACTAGCGTTGGGGAGTAAGCCTCTCTCCGTAATAAAAGCTGCTCCTCTTCCCTCCCCTTTTAGGGGAGGGTTAAAAAGAGGTGGAGAGAGGAATGGAAGCGAGGTCAGGATTGTGGTCCATTTACCTAAAAAACGCTGTAAAGGAGTGGTGTTTCAAAATCCTCAGCTAACTTGTAGGTGACTTGATAATCGAGTTGTCGCAATTCCTCAGCAAAATGCCGCATTGCTGACCATACTAAAACCAGCTTTTGCCGATGCTATGGGCGTGCTTGGACATGACGCAGCGACTCAATCATGATCACAGGGACTTTCTGTTGACAACTTTGCAGTGCTACTTGTTCTATCCAAAGTTGGTCGCCTAGTATCCAAACGCCTATGGTCATTTTTTTATTTCTTTACTTCTCTAACCCACTTTCGGAATTCCCTGAGTGCTGGAGTTGTTCCTATTGTTCGACTCATCTGCACAAATCGATAAATCCCTTCAATGATTGGAAAATTAGGAAAAGTGAGACTCGTTTGGGACTTGATGTATTGCTCACCTTGCAGCAGATTGATTTCCAAATTACCGTTTTCGTAGCGCCAAATTTCAGGTACTCTTAACGCTTGATAAGCACTAATTTTGGTTTGTGAGGTGACATCTATTTCAATTGCTAGGTCAGGAGGAGGGTCAACATTTAGGTTTATCCTATCTGTGCCAATCATCAGCTTATAATTTTTAATATAGAAGCAATCATCTGGTTCAACACCTGCGGTCATATCCTCGCGCTTAAAGGTGGTTGAACCAAATGACTCCCAATTAAGGTCAAGTTCATCTAGTAAGATTTTTACTAAATCTCCAATAATGACTTTGGCTCTCTCATGTTCTGGGAGTGGAACCATAATCTCTAATGTGCCTTGCCTATATGCAACTCGACTGCTGCGGTGTTCCCCCAACTCGTTGAGAATTGCCTCAAATTCTTGCCAACTAATATCTTCCAGCAGCACCCGCTGACCTGGTGGAACTCGAATTTGTTTGAGTTGCAATGTCACCATAATGGCTTTGCTCAAATTTACGCCGCATCAGCTCTTCTGTGTCAACTGCTGCACCAACAACTGTACCCCTAACGCCAGCAACCCAACCGCCACTATCCCAAATATCCCAGTTCCCAAAGCAATCACACCTACAACTAAGGTACGCACCGCAGAGGCGATATTCACTACCATCGGGTTATCTGAATGAATAGGTTTAGTGGCAAAAGTTGTGGCTATAGCAATCATCAGAGAGTACGCTGCATACCCAAGTCCCCCGGAAATCACCGCTCCAGTTATACAACGTAACGGAGTTGGTTGAACCTGCGCTTGAGTCTCTGCTTGTTGTGTTAAATTTTTGTCACTCATAAAATCTTCTTTGTCCTTTGGGGTTCGTATCTGAATCCTTACATCGATGATGCCACCTGAACCCCATGTGATGTCATCCGTGCCACAAACAATTCTAAATCCTCATCAGCAAGAGTCTCCCTCACTTGAAGTTTAACTTTTTCCGCCTGCTGTTGCGACTCACAAATAGCAAATACACTCGGACCAGAACCAGACATCATTGTTCCCAAAACACCAGCACTTGCAAAAGTCTCCCGCAGTTGCAATACTTGCGGATGTGCTGGTAACACCACGCGCTCTAAATCATTGTGCAGCTTTTGAGCAATCTCCGTTGCGTCCTTATTTAAAATAGCTTTTACTATTGGTCCGGAATGTATAGCTGCTGCACGGGCTGACAAGCTGTCGGTATCTTTGAGATAGGAATCACCAAACTGTTGTCGATAGGTTTTGTATGCCCAAGGGGTAGACACTGCAAGGCTACGATATTTACCCAATACTATATATATGTTGTCTAAACTGGGAAGCGCAGAAAGTTGCTCACCTCTTCCTGTGGCGATCGCCGTTCCGCCAGCGACACAAAACGGCACATCTGAACCTAATTGCGCTCCCAATTCCTCTAACTCTGATTGAGTCAGTCCTAGCTTCCAAAGTAAATCTATCCCTACCAACACTGCTGCTGCATTCGTCGAACCCCCAGCTAACCCCGCTGCAACAGGTATGCGCTTGTTTATGGTGATGTTGACACCGCCATACCTGGCAAAGGCGTTTGGAAACTCTGCCGCCATGAGTTCTGCTGCTTTGTATGCAATATTACTTTTGTCTAATGGAACTTCCGGATGGGGGCAACGAACGCTTATGGCTTGATTGTCGCTTGCTTCTAAATGAATTTCGTCCGCTAGGTCGATACTTTGGAGTATCATAACTAACTCATGATAACCATCAGGGCGAGCGCCAATGATTTCCAGGTATAAGTTGATTTTGGCAGGGGCTATTAGGGTGTAGGAACGCATTTTACAGTGCTTACGTAAGTTCTTAGGACTTTTGTACAGACGCACTCTCATGAAAGCGTCAAGACAAATCTCCTAACTCATTTGCTAGAGCTACCCATTGACTAACGCTGAGTTCTTCAGCGCGAGCTTGAGGATTTATCTCTAATTTTTCCAGCAATTGTGACAGGCGATCGCGTTCTACGAGCGATTGCAAATTATTTCGTAACATTTTACGTTTTTCCCCGAATCCCAACTTCACCAAAGTTTCTAATCGTCGCGTGTCTGTGGCTTGTGGTTCAAATTGGCGTGGAACAAGGCGCACGACTGCTGAGTCTACCTTGGGTGGTGGGTAGAATGCTCCAGCTGGTACGGTATAAATCAACTCGCACTCTGCCAAATACTGCACTCGTACTGATAGCGCCCCAAAAGCTTTTGACCCTGGTTTTGCTGCCAGCCTTTGAGCAACTTCTTTTTGTACCAATAGCACTATCGAGTCATAAGGTTCAAGGTTTGGGTTGGCAATTGTACCCAGTAGTTTTTCTAGAATTGGTCCTGTGATGTTGTAGGGAATATTGGCAACAACTTTATTCTGGTTTTGAAAAGCTGGAAATGGTGCTAGCAAGGATGGTAAATCTAGCTCTAGAAAATCTCCTTGCACAAGTAAAAAATTTTCTTTGCGTCCGAATTCTTTTGTCAATACCTTACACAAGTCTCGGTCTATTTCCACCGCCAGCAAAGATTGTACCAACGGTAATAGGCGGCGAGTCAGGATACCTGTACCAGGACCAATTTCCAGGACGCAGTCAGTTGATTGTAATTGGGAAGCTTGAATAATTTCGTTGAGGGCTTTTTCACTTTTGAGCCAATGCTGAGCAAATTGCTTACGCGGTTTTACCTTTTCTGTCATGCTTTTAGCCTTGTTCAATTTCCATTACTTTTGTAACAATCGATGTCTACTAAGAGATCAGCGGTGACTCTCAATACGGTTCGGATAAGACTTGATCCCCCCAACCCCCCTTCTTAAGGGGGGCTAATTTCCCCCCTATAAACGGCTAGAGGAGATCTTTGAAGGATGAACATGGCGTTCCCGTACTGTATTGGGGTGACTCCAGGATCAACTAGCATAGCAATTACCAAGCATTGAACTGAGACCCAGCAATGGCAAAGATGCTCATCGAAAGGCAACAACAGGGGCATATGTAGCCCCAAACAAGGCACTTTATTTTAGTCAAGTACGGAATTCCGTATAGATTTATTACTGTTTATACTCCTAAATAACTTTGTCAAGTTATTGCAAACTTTATTTACAAAGCTTTACTATTGTTTACAACAGAGAGAAAAAGGAAAAAAACCATGACGGCACGCAGCTACGTAGTAGAAGAAGGGAATCGATTGAACAATTACGCAATTGAACCCAAGATTTATGTGGACGAAACCCAGAAGTTTGGCTTCACTGAGTATGCTGAAAAGCTCAATGGGCGTTTGGCAATGATTGGCTTTGTCTCACTTATCGCGCTCGAAGTTCTTACCGGACACGGTTTGATTGGGTGGCTCAGTAGCTTGTAAATATAAAGCTGAATTCTTAGAAATTGATCAATCTATATAAATCAAATTTGGAGAAATAACGATGAGAACTGACTTTGACTTTCCTAAAGCGGACTTACTTGGACCTGTTGTGTTTAGACCTGATTTCAATAACTTTGAAGTCATCAGCGCTAATCAAGCTTGGTCATTGTTTTTCACCGGCGGTCAGGAAGATAAAGCACTGGGACGAAATGCTGAATTGGGTAAATTTTTCACTAACCTGCTGATTGCTATCACAGTGGCTGGGAGTCTGGGGGGAGCTGTTTTCACTCACCTTGCATGAATAAGCTCTGTCCAGATTATCGTTAATACGAACTATTCTCAAAGCCCTGGTCAACGTAACCAGGGCTTCTTTTTTTAGCGGTAAGTTGGAACTAGAGGGCGATCGCCATATACGCGAATTGTTGACAATAGCCCAATGAGATATTGAAGATAATGAAAGCCATTGGCAATGATAAATTTTTTGATAAATTTGATATTTCCTTATGATTTTGGGAATTAAAGCGATCGCTCTAAACGGTTGTATGTACATCAAATTGAAACTAAACCGTTTAGGCAAGCATACTTGTTGCAGTTCAGTACGACAATCCCACTTTGGCAACAACTTTTCTATATTTCCGCCGTGACTTACTCCCGTTACATAACACCTACCCAAAGCTACCCATAATTGGACTTTTCTACACTTTGGGTTTCGTTTACTTCCTTGCTTCATCCTGGCAACGTCGGCGTTAACCAGTCCACAGGCTAGCATCGTCTAACTGACGACTCTTGACAAATTGATTGCAGCGTTTAAATCGCGGTCAATGACAAAGCCACAATGGCTGCATTCAAATACTCGCTCACTCAAAGTGAGCGTTTCTTTCTTTGTTCCGCAGCTAGAGCAGGTCTTGGAACTAGGAAACCATCTATCAACCCCAACCAGCTTTGAGCCGTACAACTGGCACTTGTAGGTTAACTGTCTACGGAACTCGAAAAAGCTCATGTCAGCGATAGCCTTAGCCAATTTGTGATTAGCCATCATACCGGATACATTGAGGTCTTCAATTACTACCGTGCCGTGGTTCTTGGCAAGCAATGTTGTTAGTTTGTGCAATGTATCTTTGCGGATGTTGGCAATCTTTCTGTGCAATCTAGCTATTTGAAGGAGCGCTTTTTTCCAGTTAGCTGAACCGATGATTTTATGACGATGCAACCATTGCATTCTGGATAGCTTGGCTTCGTACTTTTTGTAGGATTTAGCTCCAAGTACTACCTCACCAGTAGAAAGAGTAGCAAGGTTTTTTACACCAAGATCAACGCCTACAACGCTCTTGGAAGTGCATTCTTGAGTTTCTACCTCAAACCGGAAACTGATAAACCATCTATCAGCTTGACGAGATATTGTGCAAGATTTAGTTATTACCTGTGGTAGTCGTTCATAAGTTTTGAGAACACCAATAACAGGGACTTGGATTTTGTTATTGCTTAAAATTTTAACTGTACCTTCCAACGTAAAAGAATCACGTTTACCTTTTTTCTTAAACTTTGGAACACCTGCCGTCTTGTTAAAACAACGTTTCCAAGATTCGCGCAACGCCATTAAAGCTTGTTGCGGAGTACTTTTTGAGCATTCGTAGTACCACTCATTCTCAGACTTAACCAACGCTACTAACCACTTATGCAAGTCGATAGCAGTGGGAAACTTAATTTTGGATTCGGGATTCGCTTTGTTGTGATCTAAAATCTGTTTAGTCAGAGCAAGTCCCCAATTCCAAGCATGGCGTGCTACTCCACAATGTTTTGCTAGTGCCGTACGTTGCTGATTGTTTAGTTTCAGTTCTGTTTTGAATCCGAGCAACATGGCAACTGTTTAATCCATTCTCTAAGTGCTTGTGATTTATTCCATCCTTGACTTTCGGCATAAGCTTCAAGCTTGTCTAACTCTTGTTGAGTTAGCAGTATCTTTAACCATCTATCTCTTTTTGGCATAATCTTTTTGTGCTTATAGTTATATTATGCCAATTATATGACTATAAAGTCAGTAGTGAAAACCATACTACAACCGAACAAGTTTGAAAAAAGCTACCCAAAAATCAGTAGCAATGGGTAGCTTTGTCCAGAAAATAAGTTACAGTTCCTAGCCCTTTTGCTTCTTCGCTAATTTCTGTTGCTTGCGTTTCAGATTTCTTTCATGTGAGGAAGGGAAATTCTCACCCGCCTTGGTTAAGCCGAAGTTTTAGATTAAGTTTTATAAAGAAATAGCAAATCTTGCGTAATTTCCTTTGTTTGAGCTGAGAACTATAACATATGCTGCAACAACAATCACGAATACTCCCTGCACTGTCATTTTGTCAGGCGGGGGTTTTTCTATCTTGTGGAAAACGCACTTTTCCAACTTTTCTACCGTTGCTTATGGTGAGTATTTATACTTATTTTTTACGTCTGTGAAGAAATGATATTTCTTAGGTAAAACAATTTAACTGACACTGAGAACTAACTAGAGGTTCATTGGGTTAACATGAAAAACACATTTTAATAATACAACGAGTGCAAACTTGAGTGATTACATTGGGAATACTTATGAATTATCATATTTATGATTAGCCATTAATTCTAATATAGAGAAATAGCAAAGATTCAAGAGATATTAGTGTATTTCTTGATTTTTTCCATATCAATTCTAAGTGTCATGCTAATAGGAAAACATTAATAATATGGAAGAAAAACCATATTTTGCTCCACGAAATTCAGGAGAACAAGATAACTCGAATAAATTGAGTAGGGACAACGAGCCTTTATTGGTTCACTTGCATGAATCCAAAGCTTTAATAAATGCAATTGATAAGTATGAGCAAGCTGTTAAACTATATATTGACCCAGAAATCAACCGTGAAGAGACTATTTTGATAGTATCGGCTCTGATTGAAAAATTGGCAAATTCTCTGCCCAGGTATCTTGAACAAGAGCCAGGCATGAAACAGGGGCTGATGGATGTCATTAAAGAGATGCGAGAAAAAGGTTTTCCAATTAATCAGTCTTTAAAAGAGCAATTTATTAAGTTTGTTGTTGGGATGAAGAGTATGATTCAACAAAGTTTAGCAAAAACTTTTTCATTCATAAGGTCTACTAGAACTTGAAATTCTTTGACAATTGCGTCAATACCTCTGTAATTATTGCATGGCTCTATCATGCTACCAAAACCTGCTCGACTGTCAGCGTGAATTCTGGAAAAGTACGCGACACAATTCTATCTTGACCTCAGTATGCAGTAGACATGAATGCACCAAAATTGACAGAACGATTTGAAGCAGCATTGATATATGCCACTCGCTTGCACGCAACCCAAACTCGCAAACTTGGCAACGTTCCTTACATTGCACATCTGTTAAGTGTGGCGGCTTTGGTACTCGAAGCAGGAGGAAATGAAGATGAGGCGATCGCCGCCCTTTTACATGATGCTGTAGAAGACCAAGGAGGCAAAGCGACTCGTGAGGAAATTCGCCAGCAATTCGGCGAACAAGTTGTGGAAATTGTGGATGGTTGCACAGAAACAGACATCACACCCAAACCCCCTTGGCTAGAACGCAAAACCCGCTACATAGAACATCTGCGCTATGCTTCACCATCAGTGCGACGAGTGTCGCTTGCTGATAAACTTCACAATGCTCGTTCCCTACTAGCAGAATGGCAACAACAAGGCGATGTGATCTGGAGTCAGTTTAACGGTAGCAAGGAGGATACATTCTGGTTTTATCAGTCCTTGGTGCAGGTATTTCGGGAGACTGGTTCTGACAGGATGACTGAGGAATTGTCACGAGTTGTGTCTCAACTGTTTCAGCAAGGTTGATAGGTAGTAGCCTGTCAATAATTTTATAGCCCGCACAGGCGGAGAGAAGTCCTGCAGGCGGTGAGACCAGTGCTGCAGGAGGGTTTCCCTCCGCAGGCAACTGGCGAATCCGAAGGGGTTTCCCAACCTAGGGAACTTCGGGGCTTAGTTTGTATAGCCCCAAAATTCTATTCTGAAGGTATTGAACGAGAATTTGGTATCACCTTCGTACTTTGCCCCTAATTCAACCGTGAAATCAAGTGTTCGCCAACACGCAACGCATTAGCCATAATTGTCAGCGTTGGACTAACCGCAGCACTCGATGGGAAGAAACTACCATCCACAACGTAGAGATTATCGACATCATGAGTGCGACAATTAAGGTCGAGAACAGATGTTGTCGGGTCTTCTCCAAAACGGAGAGTACCACACTGATGTGCCACCACTCGAATCGTCGTATTGCTATAAGGATAAATGCCCACCGGGCTGTTTGTATCTTTGTCTACTGCTTTGAGTACTTCTGTCCAATGATAAATCAGGCGGTCATGAGCCTCAACATTATTCGGCGTGTAATCCAAATGCAGCTTAGAACCATCCACGCGCACTCTATTGTTGGGGTCGGGTAAATCTTCCGTCTGCAACCACCAACCAATTGTACGCGATGCCAACTGCCGCAGCCCAAGCCCTGGCATGAATCTTGACAAAAGAGCCAACAAGGGTGGTGCTTCAGTCAGAATCATCTCCTGAAGAAGATTACCCGTATTCTGGATATGACCCATCGGATATTCAAAATCCGAGTATCCCCAGTAAAAATCGTGGACGCAAATCGTCTTTTGGAACACCGCAGGATTGGGTGCGGGACTGAGTTGCACCACTGCTGACAGCAGGTGTTTCATGAAATTGCGTCCCACCTGATCAGAACTATTAGCTAGTCCGGTGGGGTGCTGTTCATTTGGCGATCGCAGCAACAACGCCGCCGAGTTCACAGCACCACACGCCAGCACAACAATATCACCAAAGAACAGATAAGAGTGTCCAGCAATTTCCGCTTCGACAGCTTTGACTTCTCGACCAGACGGAGTAGTGTGTAAACGTACGACTTTAGCATCTGTCTTTAGTGTGACATTGGGAAACTCCAGGGCTGGAACAATTCCTGTTACCTCAGCATCACCTTTGCCATCAACCTTACAGGGAAACCCATCACAAGTTTTACAACGGATACAAAAACTCTCATCGGCATCGCTTTCATTCAGCTTTAAGCCCAAAGGTAGATGTGATGGATGCAGCCCCTGCTTAGAGATAGCATCGCAAATTTGCTGCATTCGGGGTTCGTGACTTACCGGAGGACAAGGGTAATCTTCGCTGCGAGGAGGTTCTGTTGGGTCGTCTCCTTGTTTACCGTGGACAGAGTAAAGCTTTTCTGCTTCGGTGTAGTACGGTTCAAATTCCTGGTATTTGACACACCATTCTGGAGAGGTGCCATCTTGATGTTGAACCTTCTCAAAATCCTTTTCCCGCATGCGCAGCAAAGCGGCACCATAAACCTTAGTGTTACCACCAACCCAATAATTAGTTTGGGGACGAAAAGGCTCTCCTGAAATGTCGTACCATTGTTCCTGAGCGTTATAGCGTCCTTTTCCAAACACCTCGACAGCATTCCAGTTTTCATTCTCTTTGGGTAAGAAATTTCCTCGTTCCAAGACGAGAATCTTCTTACCTGTGGGTGCAAGTTTGTGTAATAATGTACCTCCACCTGCACCTGTACCAACGATAATTAAGTCATAGTGCTGGTCATCAATAATCATAGGAATTCTCCTCTCTTAAGGGTGTAGGGATGTAGGGATGTAGGGGCGCAAGAACGTATGGCGTCCTACGGGTGTAGGGGAGATATAGCAATTCTCTGTTCATTGCACGCACTCGGAACCTCACCCCCTACCCCCCTCTCTCCGCAAGCAGAGAGGGGGAACATTCGCCCCTCCTCGCTTGCGGGGAGGGGTAAGGGGTGGGGTCAAAGCGTACTGCATCGAAACGAGAACCGTTATATTCATTGCCAGACATAAATGAGGACAAACAAAATAATCCAGATGACATCAACAAAGTGCCAGAACAACGATGTTGCATTCACACCAAAGTGACCTGAGTCATAATTACCAGGAATGAACGAGCGAGCAAAAATAATCAATTGCAATATAATGCCGCTGAGAACGTGTAAACCGTGGAAACCAGTCAGCAAATAGAACATCCCACCGAAGACACCTGTGGTAAAGCCAAAAGCAAGATTGCTCCATTCAATCGCCTGTCCAACTAGGAAGTAAGTTCCCATAGCGATCGTTGCTAAAAGAAACAGGCGAAATTTATTCAAGTCGTGGCGTGCTAGGGCGCGTTCTGCCAAGTAAATCACAAAGCTACTTGCAACAAGAACCACCGTGTTGATGCCAGGTTCTTTAATTTCCAATCCGGAAACACCAGCTGGTAACCAGTCGGGAGTCGTAGTTTTGTAGACAATGTATCCGGCGAAAAAACTCAAGAAAATCACACTTTCTGAGAGCAAGAATACAACAAAGCCGAACATCTTGTTGCCTTCTTCGTCGTGGGTATGCTCATGCACAGATTGCTCTAACTGTTCTGCAATGATAGAACTGTCCATTGATCGAATTCTCCTATATATAGCGCTGCTCATTTCAAGGAAGTACAAATCTATCTGTATTTATCTGTATTTATCTGTGTTCATCTGTGTCCATCTGTGGTTCATTATTTCTTTCTATTTGCAAACAGCTATATAAATAAACGGTGTAGGGGTGTCAGGGAATAATTTTGAATTTCTTTTACACCCTAAGAGCCTAAAGCTTTGTGCCCTTACCCCCTGACACCTCTATTTGTGACCATTCGCTTGACTAGCTACTAACGGTTCAGACTTCCCGTACCCGTAAGGTTCAGAGACAACGACAGGAATTTCCTCAAAATTCTCTACAGGAGGTGGCGAAGAAACCATCCACTCTAGTCCAATTGCTCGCCAAGGATTTTTAGGAGCCTGCTTTCCATGCATCCAGGAAGCAATCATGTTGACAATGAAGGGCAAAGTGGACATCCCCAGCAAAAACGCTCCGAGACTGGCAATAATGTTCCAGAATTCATACTCTGGGGCGTAAGAAGAAACCCGACGCAACATTCCTTGCAATCCTAATGGGTGCATTGGAAAGAAGTTGAGGTTAGTGCCAATAAATGCCAGCCAAAAGTGCAACTTGCCCCAGCTCTCGTGGTACATACGCCCAGTCATCTTGGGAAACCAGTGGTAAATAGCAGCGTACACTCCCATCGTGACTGTGCCGTAGAGGACGTAGTGGAAATGACCTACCACATAGTACGTATTGTTGACGTGAACATCAACCGGAACAGAGGAGAGTGTGATACCAGTAATACCCGCGAAGACAAACAATATTAATCCACCCAGTGCAAACAGCATAGGTGTATTCAGCCGCAACTTGCCTCCCCAGATGGTTGCAACCCAAGCAAACACCTTAATACCCGTAGGCACAGAAACGAACATTGTCGAGAGCATGAAAATCATCCGCATCCAGCCTGGTGTACCGCTGACATACAAATGGTGTACCCAAACCAAAGCGCTGACGCCAGCAATCAAGAGTGATGAAATTGCAACCACTTTGTAACCAAACAAAGGTTTGCGAGCATACACAGGAAACAGTTCGGAAAAAATTCCGAAGACGGGCAGAATGATGACGTAAACGGCAGGGTGCGAGTAGAACCAGAAAAAGTGTTGGAAAAGAATTGCATTTCCTCCTTTAGCAGGGTCAAAAAAGCTCGTTCCAACCGTCAGGTCGAACAGAAGCATCACCGCACCCGCAGTCAATGCAGGTAGTCCAAAGAGTTGGATAATCTGAGCGCTAAACACTGCCCAGACAAACATAGGCATCCGGAAGAATGTCATGCCTGGTGCCCGCATCTTGACAATTGTTGTTACGAAGTTGACTGCACCCATAATCGAGGAAACCCCCGATATTGCCACAGCCAGAAGCCAGACAAATTGCCCATTGATCAATTGACCTGATGGGTTTTGCAAACTGACGGGAGGGTAAGACCACCAGCCCGCTTGTGCTGGACCGCTTGGGAGAAAGAAGCTCACCATCAGCAAAGTTCCGGCGATTGGAATCATCCAGAAGGCAGCAGCATTCAAGCGGGGAAATGCCATATCTCGCGCCCCAATCATCAGTGGCACAAGGTAGTTAGCAAGACCTGCCAGCACTGGGAATGTCCAACCGAATAACATCACCGTGCCATGCATGGTGAACATGGCATTGTAAACTGTGCGGTCAACGAGGTCTGATTCTGGGGTCATCAGTTCCCCTCGAATCACCATTGCAAATATGCCGCCAACAAGAAAGAAAATGAAAGCGCTAACAATGTACTGGATACCAATGACCTTGTGGTCAGTGCTGAAGCTGAAGTATTGCTTCCAGCCTGTTGCAGTTTCGTGGTGAGGTTCCGCACCACTCATGCTGATGTCTTTGACAGAAATATTGGTCATTTGTCTTTTGTTTGTTGTTGATTGTTCGTTTGTACTCCTGTCACGCTGGAAGATTACTTAATAACGAACCGCCAAGACGCCAAGAACGCCAAGGAAAAGATAAGTAATCTTATACCGGGAAGGGAGTAGTTGTTGGTTGTTGACCACTAACCATTAACTAATTGCTGTAATTGACTACAGGAGGCTGTGCAGGCTCAACTGTAGCCCAGCCAGTTTTGATCAGTCCCTTTGTTTCCTGGGTATACTCGGCAACTGCCTGATTAGGTGCAGGGGATGGTTTGTGCGTTGCTATTTCGGCAAGCCACTTATCGTAATCTTCAGGAGAATCAACAACCACATTCGCCTGCATCGTCGCGAAGTAAGTACCGCTGAATTGGGAATCGGTCAATTGATATTTGCCAATGCGGACGGGAGTGAATTCAAAGTCAATCTTGCGTTTGGGAATGATATCTTGCTTGAGTCGGAAAGCAGGAATATAGAAGCCGTGGAGAACGTCTTCTGATTGCAGTGCTAAGCGAACGCGGTGATTGGCGGGTAAATGCAATTCGGTACTGGTGACACCTTGATTTGGATAACGGAACACCCAAGCCCACTGTTTGGCATTGACCTCAATGTTTTCTACGGGTTGAGTTGGGGAGTTTATTGGCGCAGCATACGCTGATTCCATTCCCATTGGCATATGTAGGTGGACAACCTCCATCGGACCGCGAATTGCCATTTGCTCGTAAACTTGGTAGCTGTAGCCTGCAATCCATAAAACGACCAAAATTGGAATAGCTGTCCAGACAACTTCTAGCGTGACATTCCCTTCAATAGGGGGACCATCTCTAAAGTCATACTTGCCTGCGCGATGGAAAGTCACAGAATACATCAAAGTTGCAGTCACTCCCAGGAAGATGAATGCGCCGAGTGTGACTAGAAAGCTAAACAAATCATCTATCAGCTGCGATTCTGCTGCCGCTTGTGGAGGAAGCCAGGAATAAGCTTGCTGCCCTATCCATAGACTAGCAGCCGTGAGAGCGATCGCACTTACAATTAATATCAAAACATTCCAGATTTTCATAGCAACAAAAGTCATTAGTCATTGGTCATTAGTCATTAGTCATTGGTTAGTAGTCACTAGCACTCGTACAAATGACTAAGGACTAAAATCATTTACTTCAGCAAGGTGTTGGGGTCAAGACCCAATCGCAACAACATATCGGCGGTATTATGTACGCCAAACTCCGCAGCTAATTGCGCTCCTAGTGTTCCATGTAGATACATCAGCAACATGATTGTCACCCCAGAGAGCAGATAACTCCACTGCACTTGTTGGCTTTCGTTTTTGCACCAAACGTAGCGCTGTAATCCTCTCCAGACAGTCATACCAACAATCAGGGCTAATAAGAAGACACCACCGACACCATGCCAGAGCATTGTTTCCAGCGGGTGCAATCCCCAAGCACTCTTGAGATCAGATGGTGCTTCTGCCAGCATGATTTCGTAAAAGCCTGCTGCTAC
The DNA here is from genome assembly GCF_963872035.1 of Scytonema sp. HK-05. Taxonomy (NCBI): domain Bacteria; kingdom Bacillati; phylum Cyanobacteriota; class Cyanophyceae; order Nostocales; family Scytonemataceae; genus Scytonema; species Scytonema sp. HK-05. The sequence goes on along the minus strand of NZ_CAWMYC010000046.1, from coordinate 41,594 downwards.
AGTAAAAAAGGTGATGATGGCAGAAGCCAGCATATTGAACCAGCCAACATCAAAGAAATTGGAGCGAACGACGGGAATTACCAAAAATTTGAAGACTGGAGTTTGGAGGTGGAACAGTACACCAATGAAATCAAAGGCAATTCCAATGATGAACAAACCTAGCGTGAGATGAACCAAGTTTGGATGAATTGGTATTGCGTAGGGCAATCCGTTTGCGCCAAGATGCGTTTTTAATTGGTCAATAACTTCAGCATTCATTGCAACAACCCCTCTTTTAGTGCTTCAACAACTGGCACTGTATGCAGTCCATACACCCAAACGAGTTTGTCTCCGAGATACACTTGTATACCAACTAGAACTGTCAAAATAAATCCGATTGCAAGATACGAAAACGGTACTTTATATGGAGTGCGAATACGAATCACATAGCGCCAAGCTGTAATCGCTGCAAGGATTCCTGAAAGCGACCAGCCAAGCAGTGTATGTAAATTCAGCACTGACTCAACGGCATCGTAAGGTTCTGCCAAGCCTGCTTCAAACTGACCAAAAATGATGGCGATGAAGATGGAAATTGTGGCGAAAAACATATTCCACCAACTCGCTTCAAAAAGACGGTATTTCCCTGTGAAAAAGCCAATGACATCGCAAACAAAGGCAAACAACACCATCGCAATTACGAAGTGTACAACGATGGGATGAATCGTATCGGGATACGGTAAATTGTGGTCGTTCAAAGCCGGAAGATACTCAAACATAATGGTCTCCTAGACATATTTTCTGAACCATTTGCTATTTGAAGACAGCAAATCATGTATTCAGCGAATACTGTTTATACTGAAGTTTATCAGTCTAAATAAAGTGCAACTTCTACAACATTTCATGTCTGTCAAGTTGTAACAGAATAACTTTTTCTGTAAGCCGCTGTGGACAGTGTTTAATTGAAACCTACTGTATTAATAGGCTGGATTTTGAGCAATCTGACACACAATAAACACGCGCAATGATTCCACACCTATTTTGAGGCTCAGATGGTCAATCATGACATAATGAAATAGACACAGGTTTTCAGTAAAAACCTGATTCAATCGCAGCCCCATGCCCAATAAATTTGCATTTTTGTGGTAAATTCTTCCCCTGGGCTGTTTACCACTGTTAGCTATCTTAAACTTATGTAATTAAAATTTATGTATCATCTGATAGTTTCATATTTTTTTTATTTTGTTATAATTGACAAATAAATTCTGATTTATTCCAGCGTGGCTTTTAACTATCAAAGATGGATCTGGCGATCGCTCGCCACCTCTGCGACAATATCAAAATTCACAAGTAGAGGATGATTTCCCTCGCAGAGAATTCAAATGCAGGGTCATAGGTCATAACTCGCCCCATGCTCAGCTAACCACCGCTTGCGCTCAAGGTAATCCGGCACAATCCGCTCCACTTTGTCCCAAAACGCATTAGTATGATGCGGTTCAATCAGATGCACCAACTCGTGAACCACCACATATTCAATCATGGTTCGCGGCAGCATCGCCACTCGCCAGTGAAAATATAAATCCCCCTTGTGTCCGCATGAACCCCAACGGTAGCCTAACTCGCGTACCTGAACTGAGCGGGGAAAAGCTCCAATACGGTTGACAAAAACAGTAATATGTGTGTTTAAAATTGGATAGAGGCGATCGCCATACCATTTCACAAAACATTCTCTTCCCCGTAGCTGTTCTTCGCGGTGTAATTCAAAACGGCTTTGGTAAAACTTGAGTGGCGGTTGTCCTTTCACCCTATCTACTAATTTGAGGCGATAGCTGCGTCCTAAGTAGTAAAATCTCTCACCGCAAACGTATTCTTTAACACCTACTGGTGGATTGAATGACTCTTTTTTTAACAGTTTGCTGTAAATCCAGTAGCGTTTTTCATTGACTATCTTCTCCAGAGTTTCTATTGGCACTTCTGGAGGTGAAGCTATGATTAATTGACCGTCACGTTCGACGGTAATACCTACGGTACGACGTTTTGCACTGTGGCGTAATTCAAAACTGAGGTCGCCAAAGGTGATTGTTGTCATACAATTAAACTATCACGATTTCGGCGAGCTAGTTGCACAAGTTTATCTGCTACTATTTCTAATTCGTCGTAACTCACGACATCATTATCATCCAAGTAACCTGCTATCCACTTTCGCAAGTCTTCTTGACTGACAAGACTGTCCCAATTGACTCGACGAATATCTTGGCGGATGTGTTCGACAATTTCTTGTGTGGCTTGGGCAAGTTGGGTTAATTCTTTGGTGGAATGTTCGGCTAAAATATTGAGAAATGGAAGTTGAGTTTTCGGGTCGAGTCCGGTTTCATCTGTAGAACGACCTGCTTGAATTTCTTGGATATATTGCCACAAGACATTCACTTTTTCTTGCCAATTATCGGCAAAAGATTCGAGAATCTCTGTTAATTTATCGCTTAATTTTTTGTAATAAACTGGGTCTTCATCGTAATGTACGCTAATGTGATGACGAGCAGCAAATTCCATTTCTGCGGCTTGCGCTTTAGTTGAACGATGGCGTTGAACGTGGGTTTTGAAGTCTAGGGACAGAATATCAATTCGTGGAACTTTCAGGTCAATTCCCTGTGCTTCAATATATTGGTCAATTAATGCTCTCACCTTCTCTTTGGCTGTGACTATGTTAAGTTTTTCATCTCGATAGAGGTCTGCAACAGATTTTTTAATGAAACCGAGTTTTTTAGCATCCTTAACAAAATTATAGGGATGACGTGCTTCTGGTCGTGGCAGAATTGTATCAAGGGTATCGATGAAGTCTTTCAAGAATTCGTTGAATTCTACTCTCAGGCGTTCATCTCTGAGTAAGTCTACACAAGCATCTACGTTGTCTATTTTGCAGCCGTTTTGAGTAAATAAATTGATAACTCGCTGATGGCGATCGCGTAATTTTGGTATTTCGTCCGCAATATCAAACCAGGCTGATTCTGTATCGACTTCTTCGTAGATTGCTAAAGCTTCTGCAAGGTTGACACCGTAGTAATCGACGACTAAGCCATATTTTTTCGTGTCGTTATAAACGCGGTTCACACGGGCGATCGCCTGCAACAATTCATATTCTTTCATCTCCCGGTCTAAATATAAAACTTGTTCATTTGGGGCGTTAAAACCAACCAGTAACATACTTTTGACAATTAAGAAAGCTAGACCATCCTGTTTTGTGGAGTCAGAATTTACTAGGGGTTTTTTGAAGCGTTCAATGCGTGCTTCTTGCTTACTTTTATTCGTCCACTCTTCCCAACTGGGGTCGTCGTTTTTGTCCGCAGAGATGATAACGCCAAATTGTAAGCGGCGGATGGTTTCCAAATAAGAAAGTGCTTGGGCTAAAAAGCGCGTTTCTTCATTATCAATAGATTCTAAAGCTTCTGGGTCCAGACTTCGCAGAATGGGGGCACGAGTTTCTAGTTGTTGCACCAGTTCCCGCTGTGCTTCGACAAACGCATCGTAGTAGCGGACAGCAGCGCGACGGGTAGGGGCGACGACTTGCGCCTTAAAGCCTCCGGGTAGGATACGCTGTATATAGTGGCGCAGCATATTTTTTGCTTTGGCTTTAATGAGTTCGCGTGCTTCAGCAACTTGGGTTTTGGTAGCGTATCTCGCTTTAGAATGCGCCTGTTCTTCTGGGGTTTTGTCTGCAAAGATGATTTCAAAAAGTTTATCTAAATCGTCCCCTTGGGTGACTGCGCCCCTTGCTTCTAAACCTTCGTAGAGAATGGGTAAGGTAACACCGTCTTCTTGGGACTGACGGATGTTGTACTGATCGATAAACGAACCAAAAATTTGTTTGGTGGTTTTTTTGGCAGATTTGACGATGGGAGTACCAGTAAAGCCAATACGGACGCAGTTGGGTAAGGCTTCGAGTAAATTGGTGTGGAGAGTGCTGGCGTGGGAACGGTGCGCTTCGTCAATGAGTACTAGGATATCTTCGGAAAGGTTGAGGCTTTTTGGCATTTTTTCCGGCTGTTCCTCTTCTTCGGAATCTTCGCCGCCTTTGAATTTCTGAATCATCCCGAAAACTAACCCTGCACCTGGTTGTTGCAGGTATTGTTCTAGCTTTTTGACTTTTTTCGCTATCTGCAACGGTTCGCCTGTCAGAACAGCAGTATCGGAAAGTTGCTTTTCTAAGTCGGTGCGATCAGTCACGACGACTATTTTAAAGCGGCGTAATTCCGGAATCGTGCGGATTTTCCGAATCAGGTAAACCATTGTTAGGCTTTTGCCAGCACCTTGAGTATGCCAGATAATACCACCGCGTTGGTCATCTGTACCGTGTTGCAAACGGGTTTGATTGTGTAGCAGTCGATCAATTGCTTCTTGGACTGCTCGATATTGTTGGTAACGAGGGACAATTTTAATTGTGCGTCCGCCACTGGTTTCATATAAGGTAAAGTTCCGCAGGATATCGAGGAGGTTCGCAGGTTTGAGCATTCCGGCGATCAGCATTTGTCGGGTATTTAGTTCGGAAACGCCTAACTCTGCGGCTATTTCAGCCTTGGAACGGGGTATGGTATCCTTCCACTCAACGTAATACTCATGGTTTGCACCCACTGCACCAGCTACCGCCCGTCCCCTAGAAGCGGCTATCATTAGCAGGTTGTAATGAAATAGTTTTTCTGCGCCTTCTGGTTGAGTGCTATTGCGTTGGTTCGAGTATTGCAATAGGTCATTAATTGCTGCGGTGATGGGATTATCTAACTTGGGACTTTTGCATTCAATCACAACCAGGGGGATACCGTTGACCAATAGCACAATATCAGGAACGATAAAACCGCGATCGCCTGTTATCCAAAGGGGATCTACTCGGTATTGATTGATTGCCAGAAAGTCGTTATTTTCAGGATGCTCAAAATCAATATAGTGGACGGTGTGCTGTTTGCCGTCTTTTCCTAAAATGGTAGTGCCAGAAAGCAGTAATTCTGTAGCAGCTTTATTTGCTTCCATGAGTCTTGGTGCTGCTAAACGCTCAAGTTGACTCACCACTGCGTTGACTTGGGTATCATCGAGCCAAGGATTACCATTGTCATCTAGGTTGATGCGTTTGATGACGGTTTTCAAGCGTTGGATGAGCAGAACTTGCTTGAAGTTTTCGCGTTCGGTGACTCGCAAGTCGAACTGATGACCTTCGATATGCTGCCAACCCATCTCACTGAGTTGTTGAATAGTGGGCAGTTCTACATGAATATACTCAGGAGTTTGTTTAGACATGGTGGCAGTTTTTGAGGAAAGTCACAGCATTTGATAGCGATATAGTTAGGCGAAGAGCGATCGCTCACCCTCTTAGTCCTTTCACGCTCGTTCGCCGCTAGGCGTTCCCGTAAGGTAGATTACTTATTAACGAACCGCCAAGACGCCAAGAACGCCAAGGAAAAGATAGGTAATCTTGCACCGGGAAGGGAGTAACTTGATTCAAATGCTGTTATAACATTTACCTCAAAGTCAGCCAGTTTTGCTCATGCAAGCGCTGCCAAGCTTTACGAATATAGCGCTTCTCGTTTGAATGAAGTACAGATTTATCTGTGTCCATCTGGAGGACACTGCGTTGCGGGGGTTCCCCCCGTTGAAGCAAGTGTCCGTTGTTCATCTGTGGTTCTTTATTTCTTGATGTATTGCACTTAAATGCAAACCACTATATGTTCAGGTTTGAATAGTTTAGGAATTACCATTTGCATTGTTGGCATAAATTGCCAATTTTTGCCAATATATAGATATTAAAACAGTGAACAGTGACCAGTGACGCCAGCGGGCTGGTGGGGGATTTAAACCCGCCACCAACGCTTTCGGTGCTCTTAGTGGGGGACTTAAACCCTGCGGATGAAACTGATAACTGATAACTGGTAACTGGTAACTGTTAAAGTATAAGAGGTAAACCATCAATGACCACACTCAACATCTCTTTACCAGATTCGATGCGAGCTTTTATTGATCAGCAGGTTGCAAAAGGTGGCTACAGCACTGCGAGTGAGTACATCCGCGATCTGCTTCGCCAAGCCCAAAAGAAAGCAGAGCAAGAGAAGTTAGAGGCGATGTTGTTGGAGGGTTTGGAAAGTGGTGAACCCATTGAAGTGACAGATGAGTGGTGGGAACAAAAACGCGCTCAAATGATGCAACGGTTCCGCCAGCAAAAGAAATGACGCGACGCATTATTATTACGCCAAGGGCAAGCCAAGATATTGATGAGCACTTTGCTTACATTGCCCAAGATAATTTTGATGCTGCACTGCAATTTTTTGACTCAGCACGGTTGACGTTTTCGCAATTAGCAAAAACTCCTGGTATGGGTAGCGCCTTCCAGATTATAAACCCTCGTCTGGTCGGGTTGCGTAAGTGGGCAGTGAAAGATTTTAAAAAATATTTGATTTTCTATCGATATGACGATGAGTCTATTGAGGTAGTGCGGGTAGTTCATGCAGCGCGAGATATCCCCGCTATTTTTGAGGAAGAGCAAGAGTGATGAGTCTAATTTTTGGTATTCTTGACTCGCACTTTTCCAGTTAATAAGTCGTGCATGAGTCCTTGTTTCTGAAGTTTGAGCTTGTTAAGGTAGGCTTCTTCTTTACGGATGCGGGTGTCGTAGGTGTTGATGCACTCAATAATCCTCGCTTGTTCTGTAGAATTTGGGAGTGCTACCAATGTCTCAATTACCGTTTGAGAACTGATTTTCACCATACTGCCAGAAGTTCCCTGAGCATTACCTGTAAGCTGTCTTCTGACGGGAGAATGGCGCAATAGTAGCTCCAGAAAGCGGCTAGAGGTCTTCTCGTTAATGCTTAGACGCATCATTAAGTCTGGATAGATGCAGGGTACGCCTATATTTTGATAAATTCCAGTTAGTGCAACTCGCTCACGAGTATTGGATCTGCTTAATAGAAAATCACCATCACATAGTAGAGTAGTGTGAACTTTTAGGTCATTCCTCGGTGCATTTTTCAACTGAAGCGGTTCAAAGCCTTCCTCGGTGAGACAACTAAGCCCAAGCATTAATGTGCCAGTCCATTCATTAACTTCCTTTGGGCTATATCCATTCTTTGGTCGCCCATTGAGTAATGACTCAATTTTGAAAACCTCCCAATCTTTCGGAATTCTTCCCAGTGGCGAATCTTTGAACTGTTCAGGATGCGCTTGTGGATCTCTCAAATGTCCATTCTCATCTAACCCGCGTGTGAGCAAGTCGTGCAGGAGTCCAGCTTTGATTTGTTTAAGTTTTGTAATGAGGGAGGACGTGCGGGCGATCGCATCATCCACCGTGTCCAAAATTTCTGCAATTTTGTCTTGTTCGTTTCGGCTTGCAGCAAGGGCAATATTTATCTTTCTTAGATTCTCCAGTGTGATTTCTGAAAATGTTGTTCCTTTTACTGCTAAATTAAACTCTCGCTGTGCATAAGTTGAGCGTAGCGCCCACAGAAGGAAACGACTGTTAATTCCTTCGCAAGGAGCTATCCGAGCAGTTCCTTGTGTTAGGTTGGCACCGTCCAGTTCTGGCGGAACCTCTAAAACCTTACCAACAGTCGCTCGAATCGCGCATACGATTTCACCAGTTTTGACGGTAGAACGACGATATGATGCAGCTATTTGCGGGGAAGTTCGCAACAGTCCCTCAATGCTCAATCTGTCTCCTGCCATATCTCCAGTACGAATGTATGGGACACCATCCTCGACATGAGGACCAGCTTGAACAATTCCGTAAGTAATTTGTGCATCGGGACGAACACACTCCTCAAGGGTATAAACTTTCCAATCCTTTGGAATCTTCCCCAAAGGGGAATCCTTAAACTCCTCAGCTTTCACCAAAACCTCACGCATACCCCAACCCCTGCAAAAACTCCCTCAAATCTGAACACCTTGAGATAAAATACCCAAAATCTTATTGATCTCCTTAATATAATAATTATTCAAATCAATAAACACATCACAGCCTTCTAACTTCAAAAACTTCCAAATATCCCCCGTTGTTACTGCACCATAAATAGTTGTCGAATAACTAATTAAATGTCGTCTTAACAAATTAATGTCGCTCAAAACGTAAAGGCTATAATCGTTACTAAGCAAGGATTATAGCCTTTTTGATTTCTATTTAGCATTCCTAAATATTTAACTAATTAAACGTCGTAATTTGTAAATATAACAAAATAAGTGTCGTTTTTTCAAAAAATCTCTTTCCAAAGTTTTTAACGGCTCATAACAAAATAAGTGTCGTCTTTTGGAAGTGAGTAAAAAATCTAAAATTACGTGTCGCTTTTTGGAATAAAGTAGTAGTATATTTACTAGGTAATAGTAATTATGTACGAATAAGGTGTTACGCATTTAATTTTTTTGCCCAAAAGCCTTGCAGCAAGGACTTTAGGCTGCAAAATATTACATTTAGATGCGCGTCAGCTTACAAACATAGTTGTACTCAAGTCTTCTTATTTCTCTCTACTTGCAAAGTCATTCCTCATATTGCGTTAAAGGTTGATGTGAGTTGAGGCTGTATACTTTGCTTTTTCGCTCTTAGACTTGCTGTACCGTATTGGCTAACCAACTAGTTTCAAGCGATGAAGTTTGTTTATGGGTGAAACGCTAAACTCCAACGAGGTTGATGAATCTTTAGTTTTGTACGACGGTTCGGATGAGGTTGATGAAATTTCCGAGAGTGAGGATACAAAACAAAGCAATGTAATTGTTACTGAACTCTCAGAGGAAGCCAAGCTGAGAATGCAGGTACTGCAAAGTCTTATTGAGCCGTGCGATCGCAAAACCTACGGAATTAAATTAAAGCAAGCCGCAGAAAAACTTGGCAAGACGGTTCGGACGGTACAGCGACTCGTCAAAAAATATCAAGAACAGGGGTTATCAGGCGTTACTGAAGTCGAACGTTCTGACAAAGGTGGGTATCGGATTGATGATGATTGGCAAGATTTTATCGTCAAAACTTATAAAGAAGGTAACAAGGGCGGTAGAAAAATGACACCTGCCCAAGTCGCAATTCGAGTTCAGGTTAGAGCCGGACAGCTAGGTTTAGAGAAATATCCCTGCCACATGACGGTTTATCGCGTTCTTAACCCGATTATTGAACGTAAAGAGCAGAAGCAGAAGGTAAGAAATATTGGTTGGCGTGGATCGAGAGTTTCCCATCAAACTCGTGATGGTCAGACGCTCGATGTACATCATAGTAACCATGTTTGGCAGTGCGACCATACAAAATTGGATGTCATGCTAGTTGACCAGTACGGTGAAACTTTGGCACGTCCTTGGTTGACAAAAATTACAGATAGCTATTCGCGCTGCATTATGGGCATCCATTTAGGTTTTGATGCACCTAGTTCTCTGGTAGTCGCCTTAGCTATGCGTCATGCGATGTTACGCAAGCAGTATAGTTCGGAATATAAACTTCATTGCGAGTGGGGAACTTACGGGGTTCCAGAAAACCTATTTACTGATGGTGGTAAAGATTTTCGCTCCGAGCATTTGAAGCAAATTGGTTTTCAACTTGGTTTTGAGTGCCATTTACGCGATCGCCCACCAGAAGGTGGAATTGAAGAACGTGGATTTGGGACTATCAACACCAGTTTTTTGTCAGGATTTTACGGTTATCTAGATTCAAATGTACAAAAGCGTCCAGAAGGAGCAGAAGAGGAAGCTTGTATTACTCTGCGAGAATTACATCTATTAATAGTGCGTTACATCGTTGATAACTACAATCAGCGAATTGATGCTCGTAGTGGAAACCAAACCAGGTTTCAACGCTGGGAAGCGGGATTACCTGCACTGCCGAATTTGGTCAATGAGCGAGAGTTGGATATCTGCCTGATGAAAAAGACCCGCCGCAGTATCTACAAAGGCGGATATGTAAGCTTTGAAAACATTATGTATCGGGGAGATTATTTATCAGCTTATGCAGGAGAAAGTGTGTTGCTGCGATATGACCCTAGAGACATATCAACTGTGTTCGTGTACCGCCAAGATTCGGGCAAGGAAGTGCTACTGTCTCAAGCTCATGCGATTGACTTAGAAACTGAGCAGATTTCCTTAGAGGAGACAAAAGCTGCAAGTCGGAAAATCCGGAATGCAGGCAAGCAATTAAGTAATAAATCAATTTTAGCAGAAGTGCAGGATAGAGACACTTTTATTAAGCAAAAGAAAAAGAGTCACAAGCAACGCAAGAAAGAAGAACAAGCTCAGGTGCATTCTGTCAAATCGTTTCAAACTAAGGAGCCAGTAGAAACTGTAGAAGAAATACCTCAACCTCAAAAGCGTCGCCCCAGAGTATTTGACTACGAGCAACTTCGCAAAGACTACGATGATTAATCTGATTGATGTTTTTGGTTTATCGATTTTGAACGCATTTTATATTTGAGAAACCACTGATTATGGCAGAAGATTATTTGCGGAAGTGGGTGCAGAATTTATGGGGAGATGACCCGATACCGGAAGAATTACTGCCGATAATTGAACGGCTAATTACTCCTAGTGTTGTCGAACTTGAGCATATCCAAAAAATTCATGACTGGTTAGACAGTTTACGACTCTCTAAACAATGCGGTCGAATTGTTGCACCACCACGAGCAGGTAAGTCGGTGACTTGTGATGTTTATAAACTCCTAAATAAGCCGCAGAAAAGAACAGGAAAACGCGATATTGTACCCGTCTTGTATATGCAAGCACCTGGAGATTGTTCGGCTGGGGAGTTGCTAACTTTAATACTTGAAAGTTTGAAATATGATGCCACTTCAGGGAAACTTACAGACCTGAGACGACGAGTGTTAAGGCTTTTAAAGGAGTCCAGAGTTGAAATGCTGGTGATCGACGAAGCAAATTTTCTGAAGTTAAATACTTTTAGTGAAATTGCTCGCATTTATGATTTATTGAAAATTTCAATTGTTCTTGTGGGGACAGATGGTCTGGATAATCTCATTAAAAAAGAGCGATATATTCACGATAGATTTATAGAATGTTATAAATTACCATTAGTATCAGAAAATAAATTTCCTGAATTTGTACAAATTTGGGAAGATGAAGTTTTATGTTTACCTGTGCCATCGAATTTAATAAAAAGTGAAACTTTAAAGCCGCTATATCAAAAAACAAGTGGCAAAATTGGTTTGGTAGATAGGGTATTAAGAAGGGCTGCAATTTTATCCTTGAGAAAAGGTTTGAAAAACATTGATAAGGCTACTTTGGATGAGGTTTTGGAGTGGTTTGAGTAATGGAAATACCTGCGGAACAACCACGATTTTTTCAAGTAGAGCCGCTCGAAGGAGAAAGCTTAAGCCATTTTTTGGGTCGTTTTCGTCGGGAAAATTATTTAACTGCAACTCAATTAGGTAAATTAACGGGAATTGGCGCAGTTATTTCACGTTGGGAGAAGTTTTATTTGAATCCATTTCCGACACCGCAGGAGTTAGAAGCGTTGGCTGCTGTGGTGGAAGTTAAAGTTGACAGATTAATCGAGATGCTACCACCAAAAGGTGTGACGATGAAACCAAGACCTATTCGATTGTGTGGTGCTTGTTATCAGGAGTCACCCTGTCACCGTGTCGAGTGGCAGTTTAAGGACAAACTTAAGTGCGTTAGCGAAGCTCATCCGAAGGATGCTCGCCATCAATTAGGCTTACTCACAAAATGCACCAACTGTGAAACACCCTTCCCGATTCCCGCAGATTGGGTGCAAGGAGAATGTCCGCATTGTTTTTTACCTTTTGCAAAAATGGCAAGGCGTCAGAAGCGCTATTGACAAAAACACCAAACAAGAAAGAGACGTGAATTTAAGCACGTCTCCAGGCGATGGAAAAATAATTGATGCTAGTGGTTACGCTACATCTGCCACCAGTAACCCGTTGACAGCAATGATGAAAAGCTGTGCTAACTCAGGCGTGTCGCAACAAGCTCTTTCATCTCTATTACAGGGTTGTGCTACCCATTTGCCTTCAAGATTCTGATAAAAAGTTCCCAGCAGATGATAGCTGTTCCAAACTCGATATAGTTCTCCTAATTCATCTGGTACTGAATCGATTTCGATTTCTGGTGCTACTTTTTCACTTAGCTGCTCAATGTAATCCTCAAGCTCTGATTCAGCTGAGCTTTGGTTATCAAATTCATCTTGTACAATCATCATTAAGAACCTCGTTGATGGGGTTTAACAGAAGGCGATGCTCCAAAGGAGCCGCCTCAGAGAGGCGATCGCAATCTTTGGACGGAGGGCGATCGCCTTTTTTGTCTATTCAATAATCTACGCCTCATGTAGAAATACGTCAAGCGTAGATTTATAACCTTGAAATGTGGACAAATCTACGTTTAGGCTAAAATAGTGACAAGTAGAGATATCTACGCCTAGCAGCCACTAAACTGGGGATGTAGTAATATGCCTATGGATAAAGTGATTCGCTGGAAATTAAATGAAGTGATGGCGCGATCGCGAGTGAGGAACAAGGATTTGGCTGAGGTGCTAGGAATAACTGAAAATTCGGTGTACAGGCTGCGTAAAGTTGATGAAATGCCCCGACTAACGCCAGAACGTTTAAACGGCATTTGCATAGCATTGAATTGTCAACCTGGGGAGCTTTTGGAATATGTGCCTGATGATAGTAAAGAAAGTTCTATTGTTAATGTAGTTTCGTAGAGTCTATGTTGCTATATCACTAGAATAGCCAGCTGCAAAAAACTGTTAAAGATAGAACGTAAGGAGTAAGTTTTAATTTATACGTATAGATTAATACGCTTTGAAGTATTTTGATAGGCGATCGCCATTTTTAGCTATGGTTATGTAGCTTTGAGTTAATCTTCTAACTGGGGTGCTTAATTGTAGTGATCTACCCAATTAAGCTGCTCTATCCTGTGAATACAAATACTGCTGAAACCCGATAAATACTTCACTGATATTCGCAACGCTCCCTAGTTCTTCCACAGCATCACGAACGGTATGATATTTCAACTCTAACAGTTGAGGTAATTTAGTGCGATCGAGTTCTCCTACCCCGGCGTTGATGTATTGCTCTAGTACAAAGTCGAGAAATTCTTGCTGTTTGCCTATATACTGCGAGAAGATTAAGGACTTGTGAGCGAGGACGCGCTCTCTGCGGCTCATGGGTGGAGAGGCATAGGCGATATAAGCCAGCACATCATATAAATCGCTTTTCTCGGCATCAATCAGGCGGCTAATTTCTGTGAGTTGTTCCTCCCCGTAGCCCTTCTCAGCCAGTCCTTCTAATAGGGCTTTACGGGTGTCAGGACGGCTCCAGATTGCTCTTAATTCGTCTTCATCTGTGAATAGTTCAGGAATTTCACCAAAGAGACGTTCCACAAATTCTGCGGCGCTCATGGGTTTACCGTCTGGGCTCCAGAAGCTGGTAGACATCCGGTGCTGGAGGGTGCGTTCTTTACCATCAGCGAGTTTGATTTTGATTGTTTTGGGGCGGGGAACTTCTGTACTTTCATTTCTATTTTTGCCTTTATCTTTACCAGTATCTGTTGTGGAGACATTGTATTTACCTGATTCCTGCCGCCCCTTTGAAATTTTGACCAGTACAGGTTCTTGGGGTTCGCCGTCCCATTGCGGATCGTTGAAGTGTTCGTAGGCTTTGACAAAATCATAGATCGTGAAGTAGTCTTTCCCATCAAATAGGCGAGTACCGCGACCAATAATCTGCTTAAATTCAATCATTGAGTTGATTGGGCGCATCAGCACAATGTTGCGAACGTTCCGAGCATCAACCCCAGTGGAGAGCTTTTGGGAGGTAGTGAGAATGGTGGGGATAGTTTTCTCGTTGTCTTGAAAGGTGCTGAGGTGCTGTTCACCGAGTTTCCCATCATCGGCGGTGACGCGGACACAGTAATTAGGGTTACTGCTAATCTTCATTTGGTTGATTAAATCCCGCACAGCCAGAGCATGGTCTTGGTTGGCGCAGAATACCAGAGTTTTTTGATTCTGGTTGATTTCTTCCATGAACAGTTGCACCCGGTAGCGTTCGCGCTCGGTAATTTCGATGATGCGGTTGAAGTCGGCTTCGGTGTAAATTCTCTCTTTTTCTACCGTACCTTCAATGAGTTGGTCTTCGGCGCTGTAGATGTATTCATCAAGGGTAGTATCGATCTGCCTAACTTTGAAGGGGGTGAGGAAACCATCATTAATGCCGTCTTTGAGGGCATAGGTGTAGACGGGGTTACCGAAGTAGGCGTAGGTGTCTGCGTTGTTTTCTCGTTTAGGAGTAGCAGTGAGTCCAAGTTGTACTGCTGGCGAAAAGTATTCTAAAATACTGCGCCAGGTGCTTTCGTCACTGGCTCCGCCTCGGTGACATTCATCAATGATGATGAAGTCAAAGAAGTCGGGGGGATAGTCGCTGAATTTGGGCGTAGGATTGCCAGCGTCGTCCCGTCCGGTCATAAAAGTCTGGAAAATGGTAAAAAAGATACTGCCATTTTTGGGGACTCGACCCCGTTTTTTGATAGCTTCGGGGTCGATGCGGACGAGGGAATCATCGGGGAAGGCAGAGAAAGAGTTATAGGCTTGGTTGGCTAAGATATTGCGATCTGCTAGAAACAAAATTCGCGGGCGACGGGTGGGTTGTCGGCTGAGGTTCCAACGGCTTTGAAAGAGTTTCCAGGCGAGTTGGAAAGCGATGAAGGTTTTACCCGTGCCAGTTGCCATCGTTAACAGAATCCGGTTTTTTCCTTGGCAGATCGCTTCTAGGACGTGCTTAATGGCATTGTGTTGATAATAACGGGCTTCCCATGTACCGCTTTTGTCTTCAAAGGGAATAGCAGCAAAGAGATCCCGCCACTCATTATCTTCGCTAAAGGTGGCTGACCACAGTTGATCCGGGGTGGGGTATTGGTTGATGTAGCCTTCCGCACCTGTGTGCATATCTACTTGATAGATGCGATCGCCATTTGTGGAGTAAGCGAATCGAGTCTGCAATTTTTCGGCGTATTTTTTGGCTTGTCCTAAACCTTCGGTATCGGGCAGGTCGCGTTTTTTAGCTTCGATGACCGCGAGTTTTTCGCCGCGATAGACCAACACGTAATCGGCGATGTCTGATTGGGCACGTTTACCATTGCCAACCAAGCGACCAGGGGCGATAACTTCGCGGCGGATGCGACTACCTTCGATGATGCCCCAGCCTGCGGCTTTGAGTGCGGGGTCGATTAGTTCAGCGCGAGTTTCGGCTTCGTTCATGATGGCTCGTCTTTGGAATATGGCAGTCGGCGGCGGGCGATCGCGATCGCTTCTTGTAGTTTAGCCTGTAACAACTCTTTAAGTGGTAATACGGTGAAGAATTCGGCAACGTGGATCAAGTTTTGTCTAGTTATAGCAATTCGATCTGAAGATTGTTTGTTACCTGTACATAAGATGATTCCCTGTGGTGGCTGTTCGTCACTCTCCTGATAGTATTTGGCAAACCAAGGCAGGTAAAGTTCCATTTGTCTTTTGTATTTGTGACGGAAGTTACCTAGTTTGAGGTCGATGGCGAAGAGGCGTTTGAGTTTACGGTTATACGACTTACGCATTGACAAAAAAGGCAAGATATGAAAGAAGGATGAAAAGGAAGGTAAAACTTTCCACTTAGGCGATTGGCTTTGCCACTGCCCCGAATCGCGATCGCTGACTGGTTAAGTTGCCGTACCAACCTCAAACCTAGTGACCCGTTGTTTATTGCGCTAGACTTCCACACAAACGACGGACATCAGCGACGGCGACGGCATTTATGCTATTGTGCGTAAAACCTACGAACTAGCTAGCATCAAAAAGCGGATGACACCCCATAAATTAGGCATTCAGGTATTACCGATGCTTTTAATTTGGCGGAAGGTGATTACGGGAAAGTACAACATCTTAGCCGTCACGCCGACCCCAGAACAATTCTAGTTTATGAGGACAACAAGAATCAGTACCAACTGGAGTTAACTAATAAATTAGCAGCTCGTGTTGGTAAAAGACGCAAGTAAATCAAAACCCTCAATGCCCCGTCCTAAACGTAACTTTCAATCCAATTTTTGCTATCACATCACCTCTCGTTACAATAATCGCGAGTTTAAATTAAGCCGTCATGAATGCCGGGAAGTGTTTCTCTACGCTATTAAAAAAGCTATCAATAAATTTCAATTTAAACTTTATGCGCTGTGCATAATGTCAAATCACATTCACTACTTGATTGAACCAGCTACACCAGAAGACCTTCCCAAAATCATGCACTGGGTAAACTGGTATACCGCTATGTGTTTTAATCAAATGCTAAATCGCACTGGTCATTTTTGGGAGAAAAGATATCACAGCAGTGGCTTTGAAAAAAATGATTATAAAAGAGCATTAAACACGCTGCGATACATTCATGCCAACCCTAAAGCATCGGGAATGCAGCAGGGGTTTTTCTATGACTTTAGTAACTATGGAACTCACGATAGGTTAACTGATGATGGGCTAACTGAGTGGCATCCAGCATTTTTATCTTTAGGAAAATCGTTAGAAGAATGCGCTTCTAAATATCGTGGTTTTTGTAAGAGATATCGACCACAGCCAAAACAAGACAAAAGCTATCATTGGGGAAGTAAGTTGTTATCCAAGGTGGTGAAGGGGAAGAAGAAAAAGACATCACCAGGGCAGATGAAATTACCTTGGGCAGAATGGGAGCCATTAACAACAGAAGTTCAGGCGGTTGCAGAAAAGTTTGTACTAGCTAATTGTTATGACCCGAAAATATCCCTCTTCTGTCACTTTCCGGAATAAGCAAGTAGTTCAGGAGTTAAATTATCCAGAAGCAAAACCGGGTTTAAATTGATTCATTGCAGCAATTAAATTATTGAATCCCAGCAATAAATGTGAATTTTTGAAAATATTTAGCCAGGGATAAATCAACCAAAATAGTAAGAGTGGTTGGATAATGAGACGCAGGTTATTTAAAGTATTTTTCCATCCCCATTCATGGTTCCATTGTGGATGATTAGAAAAATCAGTATCACTATTTTCTTGTGCCTCAATCTCAAGTTGACGAGATTGATTTAAGCTTAAGAAGACTGGAGAATTTAAACTAAACCGCAGTGTAAACACAAAAAATAATCTCCCACCCTTCGGGTTCGCCAGTCGCTACAACGGGGGGAACCCCCGCAACGCGCTGGCTCACCACCTCTCAATATGTTGAAAATTAGTGAAACGGTAATCTGTCCAGCCTAGTTCCTGTTTACAAGTAGCGAAAACCATATTCTACCCAGGTTCTTAATCCATATAAGTCACCTACAGTTTTCTTGAGATTACCTTGCAGATTTGTCATCACGAATGTTGTAGAATTTTCTGGCATGGTTTCTGGGTCAGTAGTTATTTCCCAGTAAGTTATGGCTCTTTTTTTTCCATAAATTATTTCCCTAATATATCTTGTCTCTGATTTTTGATTCCTAAATGTTCTCTCAAATTTACACCACTTATTCGCCCTAACGCTTTGCCCTGCTGGTAACCAGACTCCATGATTACAACGAAATCGATACCACATAACCTAAGTTATATTCAGATATTTTTCTAATAAATTGGCTACTTTCACCATATAAACTATCAGCCAGTACTAATTCAATATTGAACCCTGATTCCATTAATTCTGTAATTATCTCTGATGCTAACTCTATTTTAGTTTTATATTTATTTGACTCCTTTAGTGTTCCTTTTGGTTTAAATACTTTGACGATTAATGGAAAAGTTATGTTAGCGTAAACTCCATAAGCATTGACTGAAACTATTCCATTATCTACTTTTCCCACGCTTCCTAAATAAAGTCTTGCTACATAATCAGTCTTTTTACCTTTTTTCCTGTCTCCTGTTTCATCTATTACTAATGTAATTGCCCGACCATCTAATTGTTTCTTCAACTTATTTAATCTTCGTTGTTTTAACTTATTTACTGACCAATCTGAATTTGCTAAAAAATGGTGTAATGATTGTGCAGAATTTATACTTACTACCTTCGCTATCTCTGGTAACGATTTTCGTTTTATCGTTGATATTATCCCCATGTGTAAATATTTGAAGCACTCATAATTCCTTACTTCTTTAAATAGGTCTTTATACTCTGCACAATATTTATCTATGATGGCAACTGTTGGGTGAGCATAAGATTGCCAAATGTTTTAGGATTTGTAATTCTACATCCATTGCTCTGCTTACCTTCCAGAGTTTTTTCTTTTGATTCTTTTATTCAGAATACCCGGAAAGTGACAGAAGAGGGATAGCCATGAAGTTATTTGTTCAGGACGGTGCCAGGTATGAGAAATGATGCACCAAATGCCTATGAATTCGTTCAGAGTATTTCAGAGAACAAATCTTTATAAAAGGCAGTAGTGCTTATGTGTTATTATTAGTCAATTTGTCATTAATTTAGATGTTGATTAATTGTTGTTTTTACTTTAATTGTTTCAACAACTGTAAACGTTGGAGTACTCGGGACACATCGACGTCGAGTGGGAGGGACACAGGGGGTGGTTCGAGGGACAATTGAACGATTGTTTGAGGTTGATCCTTTAGTTTATCGTCTAGTATTTGTCGAAGTGCTTCTCTTCGCTGAGTTATCAATCTTGTTTTTTCAACTACCCCCCGTAATGCTTGTGGCGCTGCATTGTTGGACATATCCTCATAACTAGCTTCTACAATTACCAAACTATCTGCAAGCATCTGCGGTGTTATTACCTTACTAATATCATTATTTACAGATAATAGAGGTAATAGAGGTTCTAGGGTTACATAATAGTAACCATTTTTCTTCGCATACTCTTTCTCATATGATCTTAATATTTCTGATATACTATTTTTTTCTTGATATAAAAGTTCTAAAGGTATTTTGTTTTCAATATCGTCATATGTTGTTTGGCAAACGTTATATTCGCTTATAAAATAGGAGACAAACTCTTTTGCTTTTTGCTCATTTTTTGAGCTAAGAATGAACAAGATAACGTCTACGCTAGTTTTAAGAAGGTACGTTTCTACAACCCCTTTTGAGACACTCCTGTTTATTAATTCACTTTTGAACCACACTTGAGCTGATTCAACCAATGGGGTTCGATTGAGTATCGCCTCCAAGAGAACATCCTTACTTAGTAGAACCTTAACTAACCTCTCTTTAGAATCAGACTGTTCTTCTACAGTAGACGATTCTACAACATCAAAATTAGAGGTGGTGAAATCTTCGTGAACGCCTTCATAGGCATTTTCGATGGTATATACACCAGGCTTTACCTCTTTGACTATCAACTTGTCATTCTTTGGTTTAATTCCGCTTGGGTCTATCATAATCTAATCTAATCCTCTATCTTAATATTCCTGATAGAATACTAGCTTCTACCATTATACTGCGATAAACATTAAGTAAATTTGATGAATTAAGTATATCCTGAGTAGGGGTGGTAGTATCTATACACAGAATTCCAATCAGATCATATTTGTCAATAATGTCTTGGAAATTTTGAAAATCAGAATTTAGAAACTTTTTATATTGCTTATCTGTAAGTTCTGTAATTATTTTCCAGTTAAATATGGGAACAACAACTGTAGTCTTTTTATCCTTTGGTATTTTGTTGGCTTGAGCTTTGGTGATGTTATATTTAAAAATGTTTTCTCTAAGAACTTCAAGATTTTGAAGAGCAGGTTTTCGATTAAAATTCCAAGTCTCCGACCAAGCTCCTCCATTATTTTTTTCTATTTCCCAATCAATATCTGGATC
The DNA here is from genome assembly GCF_963872035.1 of Scytonema sp. HK-05. Lineage (NCBI taxonomy): Bacteria > Bacillati > Cyanobacteriota > Cyanophyceae > Nostocales > Scytonemataceae > Scytonema > Scytonema sp. HK-05. Next base: position 21,873 of record NZ_CAWMYC010000046.1, on the reverse strand, counting down.
GTCATCCATACGGTATTGATATACAGTAGCCAATTTACCTTCGTCAGTTGGCAACATAATATAGGAACGACAATCACTGAGAGTTTGGCTTTCTTCCAGTTCTCTCACAACTGTTTTTAGTATAGGTTGAACCAAACGAGGAGGAGCATATAGGGCTTGCAGCCGTTCTACCGTATTATTGGCTCGTTTCCATGCCAATAAATTAGTTCCTATGAAGCTCGAAGTAACACTATGTCCTCTATCAAAAAGTCGTTTTCTTTTCTCTTTATCAATTGAAAAGTCAAGTGTATTTATATCTTTTGGTAAAGGAATGCGTACGTGATAAATATTATCTATCACCTGCCTTAGTAAGGCATCGCTTGACTCTAGCGCTGTTGCCAGCATATCTCCGAGCAATTCACCTAGTTGATATTCTTGCGTATTGTTAGTCTGAGCAGGGATGTTATCTTCCTCGTCACACAAATCAAATGCTATTACTGGTTTGTGATTAATAGACCTCTCTTTCTGAAAGAGGAATATTGGCAAGTTGCTACTTAACCCACCATCTACCAAAACACTGCCATTTTCTGGTCTAACTGGAATAAAAACAAACGGGAAACACATCGACGCCCGTACTGCTTTAATAACAGAATAATTTAAAGCTTCTTTTTCTTCATCTCCTGGGTATATTACAGCTTTATGGTTTTTAATATCCGAAGCAATAACTTTGAGAGGAGAACATCCTAAATCTTTGAGTTCTTGAAAAGTGATGTCTGTTGCGTTTTGGATTTTTTGTCTTAATTCAGAATTGTTACTAGTTTTCTCTTGAAAAATTGGGCTATTTTTAATTTTTTCTAAAACAAAATCAGTAAGTGTTTTGGCATTGCATAGTCCTAATTTTTTATTAAGCTTGTCAATTAAATCTTTATTTTGCAATAAAAAGAGAGTTTTAAAAAAAGAAGTGATAAATCCTTGAGGAATTTTTTTGAGACGATTTAAGTCATTGTCAGTACCATCCAAAAAATCATTAAAATTAATTTCCTCAATCATTATCTCTTTGATTTGTTGTGGGGAATATCCGACACTAGCAAGTAAAGCTACAATACTTCCAGCGGATGTACCGCCATAGCCTATAAACTTAATGCCCTGCTCTTTTGCCGCCTGAAGACATCCTACCAGCGCAGCACCCTTAACCCCGCCACCGTCTAATATAGCGTAAGCTTCCATAGGCATAGAGAAGTCCCCGCACGTATTGTCTTAAAAGTATTTCTAATACAAGATGAGTATGAGATTTTCCAGCTAAAAAAACAATACCCTACATTCCGCATCCTGTAGTGTCACACCAATTATGTCTGCTACATAAAACCTAGACAAGTCTAGACATTTACTTCTTTCTTCATAGGGAGCATGGGAGCGGTTATCCCTCAGAAAGCATTCACGCCGTAAGCCAGACGCGATAGATTGATTGCGGCATTCAAGTCCCTGTCCATCACGTGCCCGCAATGTTCACATGAATAAAAACGTTCACTTAACAACAGGGATTCTTTTTTGGTGCCGCAATTACTACAAGTTTTTCCTTTTAATGAAGAGCCTTTCGATAAGTCCCCTCTTTGCGTGAGAGTGCGTGAAGGTGTGAAAGATAAGCTAAAAACCATCCCTAATTGGCAGGAACGGCTAAGAAATCTTATCGATGAGTTCATTGAAGATAATGACAATTGTCAATGAGTGACTAGATTTGTCTATGATAATGGTGTCTTAGGACAAGCTCACTAGTTTGTGATTTCCTCCATCATCTTCCAAAACCAAGCAACTGTCTGACTTACCCGTACCGTGACCGCAAATCTGTTCCTCGAAGGGGTCAACTTCGTTCATATTTCGCCTGCATCGGTTTGCGTTAAAACACTTTTTAGCTTATTCTCAAAGGGTTTCAGGCTTTGAGAGTGACTCATCTCGATTTGCGTTAAAACACTTTTTTGTTGGTTTTGACAGGGTTTCAGGATTTGGGAGTGACTCATCTCGATTTGCGTTAAAACACTTTTTTGTTGGTTTTGAGAGGGTTTCAAGATTTGGGAGTGACTCATCTCGATTTGCGTTAAAACACTTTTTTGTTGGTTTTGACAGGGTTTCAGGATTTGGGAGTGACTCATCTCGATTTGCGTTAAAACACTTTTACGCCCAAAAAGGAAGGTAGCGAGCATAGCGGGTAGAGGTTGATTCGGATTCGTCAGCCTTGATCAAGCCAGCTTCTTTGGTAGCTCCTATAATCAGAGAAACGGTTGCTACTTGCGAGTCACTTAGACGGAACCGCTCCCGTAAGGTTTGATTAGACATTCGTTTATTGCTGACATACAGCAGACAGCAATGTTGGTAGCAGGCTCGAATTCGGTCTGTTTTGCTCATATCTGCAAAATCTTGATGGGCAAACAGTACTGCTGTCGTGCGGGTGTCACCTACTCGAAAATCTGGTGCGGGTAGTTGAAACATCTCTGCTGCGCTTACAACTTTGTCAATGCCACTGCCTTTTTCTTCACATATACCGAAACGTCGCATTATGTCTGCGAGTTGTTCGTTACGGGAGCGATTTTCATCAATAAATCGCTCTACCTTAATGGGCGGGATGCCGGGATTAGATATCTCAATGCGATCGCTATACATCTCGATCATCACTGAAGTACCTGTTGCTAGAAAATCCTGATGCACCAAAGCATTAGCAATAAGTTCTCGTAAAGCCTGTTTTGGGAACATCTTTACTTCTTCCCGCACAACTTCCTCGATAAAGCGATTTTGCGGTGCTGCTGAGTGGACAAAACCCACTAATCCGTCAAAGCCAACAGCATATCCTCGGTTGCCTGTCTTGTCATCACGAGTTTGTAGCTTATTGATACCTTCATAGACAACGACACGGGGTGCTTTACGAGCCAATGCAGGGGAAAAGGCATTCAGTTTTTTCGCCAAAAGGATGGCGGTTAAGTTGCTGATTGTCCAACCCTGTGCTGTCTGTTTGATTAAATCTTGGCTCTGTAATCGTTCTAGGACAGCATCACGGCTAGTCGGATAGGGGATTTTTAGCAGTTCAAAGTAGGTTTGGGTATCTAGGAGGGCGATTACATCGTCAGGGCTAGCGTTACATCGGGCAGGTTGGGAAAACCAATCTTGTTGGTCTTCAGCAAAAATCCGCTTCAGCATATCAGGAGTCATTGGTCGCAGTTCTTCGCCGACTCTCATCAGGTAGGCTCCCTCATAGTCCAATGCACGACCTACGGGACGGGGAGGCGCTTCAAAAACTAGCACTCGACCATTTGGATGTTGTAATTCTGTAACTTCTACCCGAAATCCGAGTTCATTAACTATTCTCGCCTTAATACTGTTCAGAGTTTCTGCTGTTGACCAAGCTAGCGAACCTACTACTTGGCGAGGTCGCTTATTAGTAACACCCAAAACAATATAACCACCTCCTTCATTCGCCAGCGCTACGCAATATTTCAGCAGCTTAGTCGAATCAAACTGTTGTTTGGCTTCTTTGAATTCTAGCTGTTCTGTTTCTGCGGGTGCATTGAGCCATTTTTCAAGGTTTTCAAGGGTAATCATGCAGCGTTTACTTCTTGAGCAGCTTTTGTTGTTTGGTTCGCGGTGTCTGCGGTGAGTTCGCCAGTGAATGCTTTTTGCAGGATGGATTGTTTGAGTTCGTTGAGGGCGGCGATTTTTTGGCGGTAGATGGTTTCGAGTTGTTGAGTTTCAGTTCTTAAATCATCAATTTTGTTTGTTATTCGATTCTGCTCATCTAAGGACGGCATAGCAATAACAAGATCCGAAAGTGACTGATTACTTAAATTTTGCATTGTTGCTCCAGTAGAAAGGCTCTCTAGCTTGTTTCTGTATACAGCTGACCTAAGCAAATGAGCAAGAAATACTGAATCAACATTTTCAAATGGTTTGATAAAGAAAGAACCACTTCCACAAAGCCATCCAGCTTGTTCTTCTCTTACAACTGCACATCTTCCAATCTCCCCTCTTCTACCTACTACGACATCATTTTGTTTTAAGATGTACGCTTGCAGTCGTTTAACTATATCTTGACTAACAGTCTTGTTGAAATTTGGAATGATTTTATCATTTTCAATATTTGCTGGATTGACTATCGGAATCCCATTAGAAACATAGTCAGATTTATGTAAAAGTGAGCCAAATGGTCCCGTAAAAACTTTGCCACCAATTTCACCTAACTTCTTCTCTTTCCACCCGTCGCCTTTCTGGGTGAAGATGGCGTTTAGATAGCTTTCAAAGAGTTCACGGGAGTTGGCGAGGTTTTTTTCGGTGTTTGCGATCGCTCTATCAATCCCCTCAAACGCCTCATCCAAAATTACCACAATCCGCTGTTGTTCAAGAAGGGATTTAGGGAAAGATATCTGAATTTTTTTCAATAATTGAGACTTAATTCCTTTTACAGTTGCCCCAGTTCCTTGCTCATGGATTCGCTCCTGCATCAAATCTGAGAGAAGCATATATTTGAGAAATGTTGAATCAAGGACTTCTCGATTAGGCTGCATTACTATGATTCGTTGGGCAAAAACAACCTTTTCATCTGTATCAAGTTGAGCCGCATTACCTAGTGGAGCTTCTGTAGTAAATAAAACATCACCTTTATTCGGAATTCCTCTTGTCATCCATGTATCATATATTTCCGGATCTACAAACTCCATTGGATTGCGTTGTAGATACCCCATTTTTACGTTTTTGGCTGTGATTAAACGCAATCCGGCTTCTGTCTTCTGGGGTGTTTTACCTCTGTAATCAATAAATTTAACGACTTCTTCAAAAGAACTAGTCCGCCAACCTTCCCTCATAACATCCCCCCAATGCCAGCCAAAATCTCTGCACTCTCCGCATCCAGTGCTGCAATTTCATCCAAAATTTCCTGCGGTTCCCGCAACGCCGATTCCTCTGCCTTATTTGGATTCTTCACCGACAAATCGAACGTCTCCCGATCCACATCAGCAATATCCACCAGCCAAGATTTTTCTGTTTCCGCAAATGTAGCCTGTAACTCCACAAACTCCCGCAAATCCTCATCATTCAGCGAATTGGTTTTACCCATATTCCGCCCCGGATCAAGTTGGTAATACCAAATTTTCTGAGTTGCCATCCCCTGAGTTAAAGGTTTTCCCTGAGAAAATAAAGGCGTTCCCTGAACGAAGTCAAAGGGCTTTCCTTTGTCAAAAAACAGCACCACCGTTTTCACCCCCGCCCCGATAAATGTCCCACTCGGACAATCCAAAATCGTGTGCAAATTGCAACTACTCAAAAGCTCTTGACGCAAAGCCCGCGAAGCATTATCCGAATTTGACAGGAAAGTATTTTTGATGACCACCGCAGCCCTACCGCCCATCTTCAGGATTTTGATGAAATGCTGCAAAAACAGAAACGCTGTTTCCCCAGTCTTAATCGGGAAATTCTGCTGTACTTCCTTGCGTTCCTTTCCCCCAAATGGCGGATTAGCCAAGATTATATCAAAGCGATTCTTGTCCTGAATATCACTGAGATTTTCCGTCAGCGTGTTGGTGTGGATAATATTTGGCGCATCAATGCCATGCAAAATCATATTCATGATGGCAATCACATACGCCAAACTTTTCTTTTCCTTACCCGTAAATGTATCTTTCTGAAGTGTCTCAAGCTCTTTTGTCGTGAGATTACCCCGACGTAAATATTCGTAACTCTCGCACAAGAACCCCGCCGAACCGCAAGCCCCATCATAAATGCGATCGCCAATCTTGGGCTTCACCACCTGAATCATGGCGCGAATCAGCGGACGCGGCGTGTAATACTCACCCCCATTGCGCCCCGCATTCCCCATATTTTTGATTTTCGCTTCATAGAGATGCGATAGCTCGTGTTTCTCCTGTTGCGATCTAAACCGTAGCTCATCAATATATTCCAGCGCATCCCGCAAGCTGTAGCCGCTTTGGAACCTGTTCTTAATCTCGCTAAAAATTTCCCCAATCTTGTATTCTATTGTGTCTGGACTAGTAGCCCGTTGCTTGAAACCTTGTAAATATGGGAATAGCTTGCGGTTGACATAATCTATCAAATCATCGCCAATCAGCGCATTATCATGATCCAACGTCCCATCCGCGTTTTTTGGAGCCGCCCAAGATGACCACCGATGCGCCTCATCAATAATAAATTCATAGGGCTTGCCGATCAATTCCGCCTCTAGCGCCCTTTCCTGCTCCAAATCATCCAAATACTTCAGAAACAGCAGCCAAGAGGTTTGCTCCGTGTAATCTAACTCTGTAGTACAACCCGCCTCCTTCCAGAGAACATCATCAATATTTTTAAAAGTTTGCTCAAACATTTAGCTTTACTGTGGCATTTTTAATATTAATGGCTTGGCTCACATCTTGCACCTACGGCGTGAAATGAGCGTGAGATTCGTTGAGTGCTAAATCACGGTCAAAAGACCGTACATAGTTACTCCAATTTAAGATTCCCAAATCTAAATTAAATTTCCCGATTCATGTAGCTGTAAACCCGGATTTCTCCCAAAGGCTGAGAAATCAGTGTTCCAAAAGTTTCAGGACGTACATTATACAAGAAATTCAGCAATTTTAACCATAACCCTTTAACTCCCTTGCGACTTTCCACCAGTAGGGGAATCTTTTTTTTGCAACCAATCTCTAATCGCCTCCTCCAAAGCCGCAGTTTGCGTCACTTCCAGACGCGCACAAGCAATTTCAAACGCGATTTTTAAGTCTTTAGGGAGTCTCCCCCGCACTTCTCTAGTTTCTTCTGCCATCCTAATTTGAAGCCAAAGCTTGCGGCTTTCATTTTTGCACAGCCTCTCAGCAAAAGAACATTTGCGTCATTGCGCTATTGCGGCATTGCGCTATAATAAGAGAAGTAAAAAAACAATCAACAAGCCTGTCAGTTTCACAGAATCCACAAAGCTGAGGACACCATGAGCGTTATTACAATTCAATGTCGCTTGGTTGCTGAAGAAAACACCCTCCGTCAACTGTGGGAACTGATGGCTGAGAAAAATACGCCACTCATTAATGAATTATTAGAACAAGTAGGACAACATCCGAACTTCGAGAAATGGCTAAAAAAAGGTGAAGTACCTGAAGAAGCTATCGACACGATAAAAAAATCTCTCATAACTCAAGAGCCTTTTGCTGGTCAACCAGGTCGTTTTTACACATCAGCAGTTACTTTAGTTAAAGAAATATACAAATCTTGGTTTGCCTTACAACAGGAACGACAACGCAAAATAGAAGGAAAAGAACGTTGGCTCAAGATGTTGAAGAGCGATATAGAATTACAGCAAGAAAGCCAGTGCAATTTGGATATTATTCGCAACAAAGCTAACGAAATTTTGACTTCATTTGTTGCCAATTTCACTGAGAATAGAAATCAGCAATTTAAAAAAAAAGGCAATAAGACTAAAAAAAATAAAAAAGAAGAGGAAGAGTCTACACTTTTCAACGCATTATTTAAGATTTACGATAAAACTAAAGACTGTCTGTCTCAATGTGCTCTTGCATATTTACTCAAAAATAATTGTCAGGTTAGTGAGATTGATGAAGACCCAGAGGAATATGTTAAACGTCGGCGTCGGAAAGAAATAGAAATTGAACGGTTAAGAAAGCAACTCAAAAGTCGAAAACCCAAAGGTAGAGATTTAACAGGAGAAAAATGGTTAACAGCTTTAAAAGAGGCAACTAATCAAGTTCCCGTGGATCAATTGGAGGCAAAATCTTGGCAAGCTAGTCTGTTAAAAGTAACTAGCGATATACCGTATCCGGTTGATTATGAAAGCAATACAGACTTAGATTGGTTAATACATTCTAATGATGATGACATTAAGAAAAAGGTAATCTTAGTTTGGCAGATATATTTTTTAAAGCAGTTAATAAAATCCGGTTCATACAGTTTCATTAAATATCTTTATTTCCAAAGGGGATGCTTACCTAAAAGAGATGTGAATTGGTTGAATCTGAAAAACAAAGCAGGTCGTATTTTCGTTAAGTTTAATGGCTTGAGGAAAAATATCATTAATCCTGAATTTTATATTTGTTGTGATTCTCGCCAGCGTCATTATTTTCAACGCTTATGCCAGGATTGGCAAGTTTGGCATGATAATGAAGAAACCTATTCTTCTAGCTTATTTTTTCTTCGTTCTGCACGTCTACTCTGGCAAAAAAGAAAAGGTACAGGCGCACCTTGGAAGGTTAACCGCTTGATTCTTCAATGCTCTATAGAGACACGCTTATGGACAGAAGAGGAAACAGAACTCGTTCGTATTGAGAAAATTAATCAAGCTGAAACTGAAATTAGAGAGAGCGAACAAAAAGGAAAGCCAAAACAAAAAGTGTTATCTCATAGACAGAAACTTAACAACCTCTTTCCAAATCGTCCCAGCAAACCTATATATAAAGGTAAACCCAATATTATTGTCGGTGTCAGCTTTGGGCTGGATAAACCTGCAACGGTAGCTGTGGTAGATGTTGCCAACAAGAAAGTTTTGGCATATCGCAGCACTAAACAACTACTTGGAAAAAACTACAATCTACTAAATCGTCAGCGACAACAACAGCAACGCCTATCTCACGAACGGCACAAAGCTCAGAAACGAAATGCACCCAATTCTTTTGGTGAATCTGAATTAGGTCAATATGTAGATAGATTATTAGCTGATGCAATTATTGCGATCGCCAAAACCTATCAAGCAGGCAGCATAGTTATCCCAAAACTCCGCGATATGCGTGAGCAAATCACCAGTGAAATCCAATCCAGAGCAGAGAAGAAATGTCCTGGTTACAAGGAAGCTCAACAAAAATACGCCAAAGAATATCGTCTGAGCGTTCATCGCTGGAGTTATGGACGATTAATTGAGAGTATCAAATCCCAAGCTGCAAAAGTCGGAATCTCTACTGAAATTGGGACACAGCCAATCAGAGGTAGTCCAGAAGAAAAAGCACGAGATTTAGCCGTCTTTGCTTACCAAGAACGTCAAGCCGCTTTAGTTTAATTCACTAATCTGAACCTTGAAAATATAATATTGTTATAACAGCGCCGCAGTTCATGCTCTTTCGAGCCTCTGTACTGTGAAAAATCTGGGTTAGTTTGGCAGTTGTCAGACTGTCATGCTTTCTGACCCTGGTAGCTGCCCGCTTCTGATGCTGCCATCTGTAGAATTCTATAGATGGGATAGGTGCGCTCCCAGCAATAAGGAGTAAGGCTTTTAGCCATAGTCGTTATTCATAACGGTGTGGATTACCACAGTGGTGGCTACTGAATCACCCCCTTCGTCGGGGGAACCCTCCCAAATATTTTTTTTGGCAAAGCGAAGCGGGGGCGAAATCCCTGGAGTCCTTGCCAAAATCTTAAAACCCTTGTTCTATATTAGTTTCATAAACTAAGGTGTCAATTGATTTAGTTTTTTCAAATTAGATTGAAGAAGCTTTTTAGCAGCATTGTCAAATTTGTATGCGAAAAGCTTCAGTAACAAGGGTCTAGACGGGCAGAGTTTCAACAACCATCCCGGCTAGGGGTGGGTTGAAAGTTGCAAAAAAAACTACTAGAATAATCTCGACCATAACAAGTTTCAACAACCATCCCGGCTAGGGGTGGGTTGAAAGAGAAGAATCTGCTGCTCTACATCCAGGCTCTATAAAAGGTTTCAACAACCATCCCGGCTAGGGGTGGGTTGAAAGGGGATCACAATACTTTCGATAAGAAAAGAAGCGATCGGTTTCAACAACCATCCCGGCTAGGGGTGGGTTGAAAGTTCTTAATAATTACGTCTTGAGACGCCGGAAAGTTACGTTTCAACAACCATCCCGGCTAGGGGTGGGTTGAAAGTTCTGCTGAGCAGAACTGACAAGGCGCATTGTCACAAGTTTCAACAACCATCCCGGCTAGGGGTGGGTTGAAAGAGGAAATTGTCATCGAGGAGCCAGAGGACTCGAACGTTTCAACAACCATCCCGGCTAGGGGTGGGTTGAAAGCAGATTGAATGCAATGATGCTGTGAAAATAATCCAGGTTCAACGACCATCCCGGCTAGGGGTGGGTTTAAACGACGGGAAGAGCAAATCTGTTACTGCTGTATGCAGCAAGGTTTCAACAACTATCCCGGGTCAAGTTTGCTTGTGAGGGTTGAAAGGAATGTCACCTTCCCAATACTAGAAGAGTGTCAAAAGCTATGCTGGCTAATGGAAGGTTGAAATTAATCGCTATTTTTTTGCAAAGAAAAGATTCTACCAGTTATAAAAAAGCAAGAGTGACAAACAATTAGTCGTTCAAACAAATGACAAATTGTTTGTCGCTCTAAAGTATCCTAGATTACTTGACTATACGAGTTTATTTTTTAGGGATTAAGCTCGGGGAAAAGTTTGTGATCTACTGACATTCAAGTAACACTGACAAATAATTTGTCACTGTACAATACTCAATAAGAGTCGGCTACATTAAATGACTATAAGACAAATAATTTGTCGCTTTACCACTTTTGACAAATAATTTGTCGCCACGGTCAAATAATTTGTCGCTCTACATTTGAAAGCGGGCGATGGGACTCGAACCCACGACGTTCACCTTGGGAAGGTGACATTCTACCACTGAATTACACCCGCAAATGGATGTTAGCCTCAATAAAGCTAACCCCCATTATAACACGATTTGCCCATTTCAACCAGTCGGTGGCAGATTCCTCACCACTCGATTTTCTTCAGCAATTTTGCGCCGTTGTTTCTTGCCAAAGCCGTATTTCGCGACATCTAGAATCCAGCATTGAAAGTCGTCAACGTAAGAGAACAACACCGGCACGACTACAAGGGTCAGGAGGGTAGAAGTTGTGAAACCTCCCAGGATTGCAATACCCATTGGCTGGCGGACTTCGGCACCGGCACCAATTCCCAAGGCAAGGGGAACGATACCCGCGATCGTTGCTAGAGAAGTCATCATAATCGGGCGCAAACGGGACAACCCAGCTTCTAGAAGCGCATGACGTTGGGTTTTCCCTTCCTGCAGGTTAATAATTGCATAATCCACCAAGAGAATCGAGTTTTTCGTCACAATGCCCATCAACAGGACGATACCAATCAGGGCATATATTCCTAAAGCTTTTTGGGCAACCATCAACGCTACCAGTGCGCCACCCAAACAGAAGGGCAAAGCCGCCATAATTGTCAAGGGATGCAAGAAGTTGTTATACAACAGGACGAGAATGGCATAGATACACATGAGTGCTAGCCCGAGTGCGCCACCAAAGCGACCAAAGATGTCAGACATAATCTTGGCATCACCAGAGTTTTGCAGTCTGACTCCAGGCGGCAAGTTTTGCATGGCTGGTAGCTGATTGACTGCTTTGAGTGCATCTCCCAAGGAAATGCCTTGCAAATTCGCTTCTAGGGAAACTTGACGAGAGCGATCGTAGCGGTTAATGGTCGCAGGACCGCTGCCAAAGCGGATATCTGCAACTGCTAGGAGGGGAACCAAGCTGCCATTTTGAGTGGGAACTTGGAGATTTTTGATCGTGTTGATGTCCTCACGCGCTTTCGGGTCAATTTGCACGCGAATGGGGATTTGGCGATCGCTCAAATTAAACTTCGCCAAATTCGCATCGTTGTCTCCTATGGTTGCCAGAGAGGCAGTACGGGCAATTGATTCCACTGTCACTGCCAAATCTGCTGCTCGCTGCGGATCGGGTACCACCACAATCTCTGGTTTTACCAAACTCGCACTAGAAGACACTTCCACCAATCCAGGTATCGTCCGCATCTGCCTTTCTACTGCAGCCGCCGCTTGATTCAACGCTTCCGGATTTTCACTCCGCAGAAGTATTGTTAAATCTTTAAGACCGCCAACTGCTCCCGCACTTTCAAAACTAATTTTCGCTCCCGCAATTTCCTGGAACTGCGGACGCACTTGCTGCTCAAACTCCTTTTGAGAAATTTTCCGTTCTTTTTTAGGCTTAAGTTTGGCGGTGAGACTAGCAGCATTTACCTGTTCTGTAGCCAGCACGCTGATCACATTCGGGTTTTGCCGCACGAGGTTGGTCACTTGCGACACAACCTTGTTGGTATCTTCTATGGTGGAACCCGGAGGTAATTCTACAGTAATGAAGGAAATTCCAATATCGCCACCATCAACTAATCCCTTAGGGATTAACGGAACCAGCGTCAAACTGGCAATGAAGAAAGCGATCGCAATACCGATGGTTGTCAACCTGTGGCTGATCGCCCATTTCAGCAGGGATTTATAAGGTTGAAAGCGCCGCCGCGACGATTTTGGATTTTGGATTTTGGATTTTAGATTGAACAGTTTTCTTACTGCTTTCTTGCTCCCCTGCTCCCCCTGCTCCCCCTGGTGCTTTTCCTTATCCTTAAGCAGATACGCCCCCATCATCGGCGTCACCATCCGGGCTACGAAGGTTGAGAAAATCGTGGAAACGGCAACGGTGACTCCAAAAGGTTGGAAAAATTGACCGGGAACACCGCCCATAAAGGCAACAGGCAGAAACACGGCAATAATTGTTGCCGAACTTGCTATCACTGCTAGACCCACTTCGTCAGACGAGTCAAAAGAAGCTTCCCAAGCTGATTTACCCATTGCCATGTGCCGTTCCATGTTTTCAATTTCCACGACCGCATCATCCACCAAGTTACCCACCGCTAGTGCTAATCCCAACAAAGTCATATTGTTGAGGGTGTAACCGAGCGCTTGCTGCACTGCAAAGGTGGGAATGATTGACAACGGCAGGGCTACCGCTGTAATCAATGTTGCTCGCCAGTCTCGTAAAAACACCAAAATGACTATCACCGCTAGCAGTGATGCTTGGATCAATTCATCAATTGTGCTTTCGTAAGAGTCCTCCACGAAAGTTGCTCTGGTAAAAATTAATTCCAGTTTTACATCTGGGGGGAGTGTTTTTTGCAGTTGTGCTGCCGCTTCCTTCACTCCTTGTTCCACTGTCACCAAAACGCTGCCAGTGCTACGCAACACCTGGAACGCCACGACAGGTTGGTTGTTTAAACGTGCGGTTTGTCTCACTTCGCCATAGCTATCCTCTATCGTTCCTAGGCTGGACAAGGGGACGGAACCACCATTTGGCAGAACGATTTCGTAGGTTTTTAGAAGATTCACATTAGAGGCGCTGCCAAGGGTGCGGATCGTTTGTTCGCTACCGCCAACTTCAGCACGTCCGCCTGGTAGGTTAATGTTAAGAGCGCGGATTTGGTCGTTCACCTGAGTGGCGGTGATGCCCAAAGACTGCAAGCGATCGCTCGCAAGGTTTATGCGAATTTCCCGGTCAACTCCACCCACTCGCTTAACTTGTGCCACTCCCCGAACAGCCAACAAAGCGCGGCTAATGGTTTGGTCAACCAGGTTACTCAATTCTTCTACCGAACGCTTGTTGGATCTCACCGCGTAGGTCATAATTGCACCCCCGGAAAATTCCACGCGCTTGACTATCGGGTCGTTGATGTCTTGAGGGAGGTTTTGGCGAATTTGCGCCACAGCGTTACGAACGTCGTTGGTGGCGCGATCCGTGTTTGTCCCCAAAACAAAATTTATCGTGGTCGTAGAATAGCCATCGGCAACTGTTGATCGCAATTCGTCGATATTACCCAATCCAGCAACGGCATCTTCAATTTTTTTCGTTACTTGGAATTCGAGTTCCGCAGGACCTGCTCCCGGTTGTGTTACTGTAACCGATACTGTAGGGACATCAATATTTGGGTTGGTATCAATCCCTAAGGAAGTGAAGGAAAACCAACCCACTACCGTCAAAATTAAGAATATAACTATCGTTGGAACAGGTTTTTTTATCGACCAAGCTGAAATATTGAAGGACATGGAACTAGTTATCAGTTATCAGTTATCAGTTGTAGAGACGTGCTGTTTGAAGCGTCTGTACATGAGCTATAGAGTCAAAAGTGTTGACTATTGGCTGTTGACTATTGGCTGTTGACTATTAACGACTCGCACTTTGTCGCCATCTTTGATATATCCAGCACCGTCAACGACCACGCGATCGCCTAATTTCAAACCATTTTTGATTTCCACCCTGCCACCAACAAGGATTTCTCCTACTTCTACTTTCTGGGCGCGAACTGTGTCTTCCCGGCGGGAACCGGTGCTTTGCGCGTCTACACCCGATAGCATGAATACAATTGCACTCCCATCTGGTTGAGGCTGCACAGCTTTTTGGGGAACCGCCAAGCTTTTTGTCGTTACGGTGGTAATCGCAGCACGGGCAAACATTCCTGGTTTGAACAAGTTGGTCTGCGGTAAATCAATTTTTACCGTCGCTTCACGTCTTTGCTGATTCACCACAGGTTCTATTTCTCTGACTTGCCCCTGCAAGCGCACGCGGCTATCAGCATCAGAACTAATTTGGACTCCAGCGCCAATTTTCACCTGTGGTAGTTGAACTTCGGGAACGAGGGCTTGCAATTCCAACTTCCCATCTTGAATAATCGAAAATAGCTTTTGTGTTCCACCAACCACAGTTGCTATCTGTGTTTGCGGTGGTACACCGGTCACATCTCCCACTCTTGCTAGTTTCTCCGCCACAACACCTGAAACTGGGGCGCGAACTATTGTTTGTCCTAACTGAGTTTTCAGTTGTTCTACCTTGGCGGCACTACTTTTGACGCTTGCTTGGGCACTGTTGATATTCGCTTCGGCAATCTTGACACTTGCTTCGGCACTACCAATATTCGCTCTTGCACTACTGACATTGGCTTCAGCGCTTTTGATATTTGCCTCAGCAAGGCGCACCCCTTCTGTTGCTGTTGCCAAATTTGTGGAAGCAGTATCCAACACCCGACGGCTAATCACCCCTTGATCTGCCAGTTCTTGATCGCGCTTGAAATTGATTTCGGCATCTCGTAATTTTGCCTTAGCTTGAGCCAAGTCTGCTAATTTTTGCTGGACGATCGCCTGATTTGATGTCACACCTGCCTGACTTGATGTCACACCTGCCTGCTTTGATGCCAAGTCCGCCTGCTTTGAAGCAACATCTGCCTGCTTTGCTTCCACATCCGCTTTTGCTTGTCTAATTTGGTCTTGCAGTAGGGAATCATCCAGCACTGCGATCACTTGACCTGCTTTGACAACATCTCCTACATTCACGAGAATTTTTTTGATTTGCAAGCCGTTCGCTTGAGGCAAAACTGGAGTTAAATCACGTGCTGCAACTGTCCCCGTAACGCTGAGACTTCGAGCAACACGAGTCGTTTCTGCCGGGGCGACGGTGACTGTCATCGTTGGCGCAACTTTTTGTGCTGCTGATTTATTTTCAGATACTGTTGTATTCCCAGGTGCACGCTGACTCAGTACACGCATTCCCCCTAAGGCGATGACAACTCCCAAGCCAGTACCTACTACCAGTGGTACCAGCCATGAACGTCGCCTTCTATACGCTTTTTTTTTCTGCCAATTAGCGTCTTCAAACGCCACTGGTTCTTCCACCTCTAGTTCTGAAAAACTTTCCTCACCCACAGTTGTGCCTCCACTTTCTGCCCTACCACCGATAGGCAGTTATGCTTAAGAAAGTTTACAATTGATTACTGTATATTAAATATGACGCATTTTGTTGCATTATTCCCCAAATATACCCATGACTATCGTCACCATTTTTCCAAGGTAGAGGAAGCAGTGCGCGCTTCGGAATTATCTGACTTATGGCAACTGCCGTCGAGTATGGGAAAAAAAACTCGTTTTTTCCTCAACTTCTACTCTTGTGGTGGTTTGGGGCTGTGTGCTAGTCACGAGGCACGGCTCATGTTGTGCTATCGTAAAGATTTGCTATATGCCGCTTACACATACTGCTAGCACCTATGTTTACATTATAAGCAGCTACAAGGAATTATCTGCATTGTTCTAAATTCCCCAACAGCCATCAGATTATGCTTTCTTTGAGATAAACCAATAATAAATAATTTGGTATACAACTGAGTCACTAGTATGTTTAATGCCACTGAAATCTTAATTGATGCGTTTGTAGCTCAAATTCGCGAAGGCTATCGGCGCACCTACGGCTGCTTAAAAAACGATTACCAAGATATCATAGCTTGGGCGGGCAATATGGCTTTGGAAAACATTGCTAATAGTGACGCCCTGTATCATAATGTAGAACACTCTATCTTAGTCACGCTGGTTGGACAAGAAATTTTACGCGGCAAACATATCCGTGAAGGAGGTGTTTCCAGTGAAGACTGGTTGCATTTTATGATCTCCTTGGTGTGTCATGATATTGGTTATGTTAAAGGAGTTTGCCGACAAGACCGAGAGGACGAAGGTTTGTATGCCACTGGTAAAGATGGAAAAATGATTCCTCTTCCTCCTGGAGCTTCTGATGCCAGTCTCACACCATATCATGTAGACAGAGCCAAACTGTTCATTGATGAGCGTTTTGGTGGTCACAAGTTGATAGATTCACAGGCAATTAAGAGCAATATTGAGTTGACCCGGTTTCCAGTACCAGCCGCAGAAGACCATCAAGATACAAATAATTTTGCAGGGTTAGTGCGTGCTGCTGATTTGATTGGACAACTGAGTGATCCGCGTTACTTAAAGAAAATTACTTCTTTGTTCTACGAGTTTGAAGAAACTGGAATGAATAAGGTGTTGGGTTATCAAACCCCTGCCGACTTACGCAAAAACTATGCCAAGTTCTACTGGAATGTCGTTTATCCTTATATCAAAGATGCATTGCGCTACCTTTCCCTAACACAGCAGGGAAAGCAAATCATTGCTAATCTCTACTCGAATGTATTTGTCGTAGAACACGAAAAACCTCAGGAAGAACCCCTATATCTCCTTGAAAAACTTCGTGCTTAAAAATTAAGAATTATGAATTATGAATAATTAGAAAGTTTCATAATTCATAATTTAAAATCCATAATTTATAACTTATAAGTTATCACTCCTATGAATTGGTGGCATCGACTCAAGAAAAATCCTTTGGCAAGATTTGGGGCAATTTTACTGTTGGTTTTCTATGTGGCAGTTATTGCAGCGGACTTTGTTGCCCCTTACAACCCTTACGTCTCACAACCAAATGGTTCTCTATTGCCACCAACTCGTGTTTATTGGGTTTCTCAACAATCAGGACAGTTTATTGGTCCTCATATTTATCCAACAACTCAGGGAGACACAGATTTAAAAACGGGCGATCGCCAAATTATTGTAGACTTCAAAAAGCCCTCTCCCCTCAGGCTATTTGTCACTGGACCAGAGTATCGTCTGTTGCAGACGAGTTTACCTCTACCCCCAAAATGGGATGAGGTAGAAATATTTGGTGGTATCCCGTTAAATATACATTTGTTTGGTGCTGCCGGTGACGCAAAGTATAACCTTTTAGGTACAGATGACCAAGGTCGGGATCAACTTAGTCGCCTGCTGCATGGCGGTCGCATCAGTCTATTTATCGGTATTATCGGAGTTGCACTCACCTTTCCCTTGGGGATGTTGATTGGGGGAATTTCTGGGTATTTCGGTGGATGGACTGACAGTGTTATCATGCGCCTAGCCGAAGTGCTGATGACTTTTCCCAGTATTTATCTTTTGGTTACCTTAGGCGCAGTATTACCGCCAGGATTATCCAGTACCCAACGCTTTTTGCTGATAGTCGTGATTACTTCGTTTATCAGTTGGGCAGGATTAGCACGAGTGATTCGCGGACAAGTACTATCTCTTAAAGAAAGAGAATATGTCCAAGCGGCAAAAGCAATGGGTGCTAATCCACTTTATATCATCGTGCGTCACGTATTACCGCAAACCGCCACTTATATCATTATCTCTGCTACGCTTGCCGTTCCTAGCTTTATTGCGGCAGAGGCGGTACTCAGTCTCATCGGGTTGGGAATTCAACAACCAGACCCCTCGTGGGGTAATATGTTGTCTTTGGCAACGAACGCTTCAATTTTGGTGTTGCAACCTTGGCTAATTTGGCCTCCCGCTGTGTTGATTATTCTTACAGTGTTGGCTTTCAACTTACTGGGTGACGGGTTAAGGGATGCTTTAGATCCGCGTAGTTTGCAGAGATAGGTGGCAACCGATTTGTAACGGATGTAACGGATACACAACTCATCCCCGCTTGTGGGGATGGGTTTTAGTTTTTACAACGTTAGTTTTTACAACGATTGAACCAGAATTTTTTACATAGCAAATAACGAGAAATTTGAGTAAGCATACCAACCTGTTGTTCCGAATAAACCCAAAGGATTTGCGTGACCGACATTGAGTAAACCAAAAAGTTTTTCTCCAAAGGAGCGATCGCCTCGAAGAGGCGGGCGCTCTGCGCCATCGCCCAAGGGGCATCCCGAGAGCCAATCGCCAATTTTTTTACCCACTCTCATAAGCCATTGCTCATATAAGTATTATTTATAATTTCTCAAGGTAAAACTAATTATAAAATCGTTAAGATACCTTGAATAGTCTTAATATTTTGTTACATTTATTAATGTAAATCTTAAAATCAAACACCCTCATGTACTACACCAAAGACAATAGAGGCATCTCAACAACTATGCAGTCATCGCCATATAGGAGTCATGCACATTAAATTTGCAGGCAGCATCCTGGCAGGATGGTTGCGGGAGCTGGCTTTCCCTATGTGTGAATTTTGTAGAGGCGGAGCGGCTTAAGGCAGGGTATTTTCAATTTTGAATTGCTTACTATGGTTCTCCAGTCAAATCCAGGTTATGAAGTTTCAATCTTTGCAGTCTGTATCATGGATGCTAATGAATTGATAAGACACTACGGGGTGGGTAACAGGGATTTTTTGCAAGTGAGCTTGCGACAAGCGCACCTGAGCGAAACCTGTTTAGCTGGAATCAACCTAAGTCGGTCGGATCTAACTGGAGCGACTCTATCAGGGGCGAATTTGCGAGGAGCAAATTTGAGTGAAGCGACTTTGGCGGAAGCAAACCTATGGAGAGCCGACTTAAGCGAAGCCTTTATGATTTGGGCAAACTTGAGTAAAGCAAATTTGATCCGAGCAAGTCTTTTTAAAGTGGACTTGCACAATGCTACTCTAGCTAAGGCAGACTTACGGTTAGCTGATTTACGCTACGCTGACCTGGGCAACACAAATCTAGAAGGTGCGGACTTGCGCTATGCTGACCTTAGTGGTGCTAACTTGGCAGGAGCGAACCTAAGCAGGGCAAACCTGACGGGTACAAAACTGAGTAAGGCAGACTTGTATAAAGTAAACTTCACGAAAGCCATTTTGTCAAGAACCGACCTATGTTATGCCGACTTAAGCAGCATCAATTTGGATGGTGTGGATCTGGGTGAAGCAAACTTAATCGGCGCAAACTTACCTGAATCACTTTCAAGTAGGGCAAACTAACACCACCCTGGACAGTGGTATTATTCATCCATTAATGAATTTACGGGGTATCATTTTTTGGGGAGTAAACTCTAAGAGCGCCTCCTCCGTTTTGACTGGAAATTGGCAACAAAACGGGACTCCATAGTTTACTAGTGATGAAAACTTTAAATTCCCTATTGCACGATGTCCTCCAGCTTTCACCACATTTACGTTGTCAAGTTTATTTCAAAGCTTCCTTGACAGCGCTATCTCACGCAATGGAAGACTTGGTACTGGTAGGGACAGATAAGCCGCTAGTCATCGCCAATTTTCAGCAGGAGCGTTTTTATCGTCAGGAGAGCCGTCGCTATCAGCGAATTGCCCAACGGACAGATCAGGTATATATCTTAGCTGCACCAGAATCTAACTTTGCCGCCATTTCAGACCCTTATGTTACAGTTCCTTTTGACCCCAACGACAGTCTAGCCCAAGAGTGGCATCTCATTATTATTGGACAACAGTATAGCGCTTGCATAGTCTGCCAAGAATACGCTTCCCCAGTAGACGCAGCATCCTTAGACCAGGCAAGACAGTTTAAAGGAATTTGGACATTTGAGCGTGAAGTTAGTACTCATGCAGCCCGACTTTTACTGGAGCGGATTCTAAGTGATCGACCGGAACTGGCTGATAAAGTAGAAATAGCGCGGCAACGTTATGGTTTAACTCAGATCAGCTCGAATCAAACCGCATCTGAACGCGTACTGGAAATTGATGCCAGATTGTTTACCGACCGACTGGTGACCTATTTGCAATCCAGTCAATACAAGCAGCTCAAGGCTTACCGTACCATTACTAAAAAGGAGCGCCAAGAGCGCCTCATCAATACCATTAGTACCGCTATCCGCCACTCTCTCAACCCAGAAGAGATTTTCCAAATTACGGTGACGGAACTGGGTGAGGTTTTTAGTCCTTGCCGGTGTCTGCTTTACCGCTATAATGCAATTGACCAACCAGCGCCTATTGAGTATGAAGCAGTAACTGATGGTCTACCTTCTTTAAAGGGAGAAATTTGGTCTTTAGCAAAGCATGAGCTGTTTCAAGTGGCTTTGGCTGAGGATAGAGCTGTTGCCATTGCTGACACGACACAAGATTTGGGTATTCGGGGGTATCCTAAGTTAAGCGCTCAACTTCAGCGCTTTATGATTCGGTCTTGCCTTGTGGTTCCTATTCGCTATCAAGAAAGCTGGTTGGGAATTTTGGAACTGCATCACTGTGGGGTTGAACCATTAGTTTGGAGTGATTCGGACAAAGCATTAGTAGAAGCGATCGCCACCCAAGTCGGAGTCGCCCTGATACAAGCTCAAGCATACAACAACCTGGAAACTCTTAACCGTCAACTGGCAGCTTTAGAGCGTACCCAAAGTAATCTCATTGCCATTGTAGGGCATGAATTACGGACTCCCTTGTCTACAATCCAAGTTTGCTTGGAAAGTTTAGCTACCGAACCAGACATGCCGCTACAATTCCAGCAGTCAATGCTGCAAACTGCTCTGGCTGATTCAGAGCGTATGCGTCAGCTGATTCAAGATTTTCTCACTCTTTCTCGGTTAGAGGGTGGTTGGGTCAACTGGCAACTTGAACCTATCTCACTCCAGGCAAGTTTAGATCTCGTTCTCAGTAGCTTCAAAAAAAATCAATCACCCAAGAGTTTACCCCAGATTATTTTAGAATTGGCTTCTGACTTACCTTTGGTTCAAGCCGATGGGGAAGGAGTCATAGAAGTCTTAATGAAACTTTTGGACAACGCCTGCAAGTTCACCAATCCCGAGGGAACAGTGACAATTCGTGCCCAAGTTCTAGATGTGGAATGTATTGAAGTTGTGAATTTCCAAGGTCAGCACAATACTCAAATGTTAGAAGTGGTTATTGCAGATACAGGTCGAGGAATAGAGCCAAGTCAGCTAGAAGCTATCTTTGAACTGTTCTATCAAGAAGAAGGATTCTTGCAACGTACCATTGGTGGTACTGGATTGGGTTTAGCAATTTGTCGTCAAATTATTCAAAGACTAGGGGGAAAGATTTGGGCTGTTTCTGGTGGCAAAAATCAGGGTAGTGAGTTTCACTTTACGCTGCCCATCGCACCTCGACCCGCTTAGATCATCCGCAAGATTCATTACACTGGTTTTATGCTGACAACGTATTCAAGCATACATTGAAATGTTACATTTACATCCTTCTTGCGGTAGAAGTGTGCGCAAAACAAAAACAGTTAACTTCTTGATGGGTGTTAAGCTGGTCTCAGAGGATTACTGGTCGTTCCCAAAACAGTCCCCTTATTGACTTAGGCGGTAATCCTCTTGGGATTTTTTTGTTCTGATTTTATTACCTAAAAAATATACAAGTCTTTGAATTTTAAAT
This sequence comes from Scytonema sp. HK-05, assembly GCF_963872035.1. Classification (NCBI taxonomy): domain Bacteria; kingdom Bacillati; phylum Cyanobacteriota; class Cyanophyceae; order Nostocales; family Scytonemataceae; genus Scytonema; species Scytonema sp. HK-05. Next base: position 147 of record NZ_CAWMYC010000046.1, on the reverse strand, counting down.
AAAGAATTTTAAATAAAATATTTGTTAGCCTTTATTGCAAACCAAAAGCCCCCCAGACGTCTATTGGAGGGCTTTTTGCTTTTAAAAATAGTCCTGGCACCGAGCTATTGTCACAGGCAGCTACCCGCCAACTATCGTCGCCACAGC